>NZ_JBHTMU010000005.1:0-145917 GCF_042679605.1 Litorisediminicola beolgyonensis | reverse complement strand
GAACTTGCTGCTGCTCATCATGGCCTCCTTGCCTCAAAATTAGCGAAGAAGGCGTCCACGATACACGGGGCTATTCAGTGACACCAGTCTGACCGCTCACCCCCAGTAGCCGGTGAGGTGCGACACGACGATCTCGCGCTGGCTCAGATACTGGGAGGCGAAGGCCGCGACGATGAGCGAGGTGCCCGTGTCGCGGTGGCCTGAGGTATCGCGGGGCTGGCTGATGATCCTGTTTCTTGCGGCTGAAATCTGTAACGTGAACGCGGCCAAGTCTTTCTCGATCTAGCGTCGCAGCGGCAGGTCAGGCGCCCGTGCCGCTGCAATTTCTGGTTTTGAGTTCGATCAACGTGCTCGCTGTTCGTCAGAGAGTGGCTCAAGAACAGCGTTCCATCGAAGCAATTCAGCAATTAAAGAGTTCGAACTTTATCTCTTTAGGGTCACCACTGATCTCGCCAGCGCGTCGCGCGGTGGATTTTCCGACCAGCACCTCAGAACAGGTCAACTTGGCTCGTGTCGTTATGCCTGCGCCGCGCCCTTTGCGCTATGACTCTGATTTCTTGTGACTTTTCAGCGCGGCGATCCTCGCCATTCGTTAACTGAGCGGCACGACCGTTCCGCTGGCGCGGCAGAAGAGATGCATGCGCTCGGGGTCCGACGCGAGGGCAACCGTGTCGCCGGACCGCAAATCGGTCTGACCGGTGAGATACACCGCCACGCGGACGCCCTCGACCGTGCCGAAGAGATAGCTTTCCGAGCCCAGCTGCTCGACCTCCTCGACCTGCATGGCCAAGGCACCCCCGCCGTCAATGCGCAGATCGCCCGGGCGGAGGCCGAGCTCGAGCCTCTCCGGCGCGGCCTCGGGCGCCGAGACGCCCTCGATCCGCGCGCCCGAGGGCAGCTCGAGCGCGGTTCCGCATCGTGTCACGGGCAGGAAATTCATCGAGGGCGAGCCGATGAACCCGGCGACGAAGCGATTGGCGGGCTGGTTGAACAGCTCGAGGGGCGTGCCGAACTGTTCCAGCCTCCCGTCGCGCAGCACCGCGATCTTGTCAGCCATGGTCATCGCTTCCACCTGGTCGTGGGTCACGTAGATCATCGTGTTGCCGAGCCGCCGGTGCAGCTGCGCGATCTCGCGGCGCATCGAGACCCGCAGTTCGGCGTCGAGATTGGAAAGCGGCTCGTCGAAGAGGAAGATCCGCGGCTCGCGCACCACGGCGCGCCCGATGGCGACGCGCTGGCGCTGCCCGCCGGAGAGCTGCCCGGGACGCCGGTCGAGCAGAGGTTCGATCTGCAGCATCCGGGCGGCCTCGGTGACCCGCGCGTCGATCTCGCGGCGCGGCAGGCCGAGATTTTCGAGCCCGAAACTGAGGTTCTTGCGCGCGGACATGTGCGGATAGAGCGCGTAGCTCTGGAACACCATCGCCAGCCCGCGCTTGGCAGCGGGCAGATCGTTGACGACCTCTCCGTCGATCGCGCAGGTGCCCGAGGTGATCGCCTCCAGACCCGAGATCAGCCGCAGGAGCGTGGACTTGCCGCAGCCCGAGGGGCCGACGAACACGACGAATTCGCCCGAGCGGATCTCCAGATCGATGCCGTGGATCACCTCCGAGCCGTCGAAGCTCTTGCGGAGATCGGTGAGCACGAGACCCGCCATCACTTGAGCCCCGTATTGGCGATGCCCGCGGTGATGTGGCGCTGCAGGAAGACGAACACGAGGGTCGAGGGGATCAGGCTGAGCATGGTCATGGCGAGGCGATAATGCTCCTGGCTAAGATGCTGGCCCCGGAACTCCAGAAGGCAGAGCTGGATGGTATAGGCCTCCTTGGTGGTGGCGATGGCGACGAGCGGCAGGATCAGGTCGTTCCAGCGCCAGATCACCGACAGGATGCCCAGCGCGGCGAGTGCGGGCAGAGTCAGGGGAAGAACGATGCGCCAGTAGACCTTCCATTCCGAGGCGGCGTCCATACGCGCGGCCTCGAGCAGCTCGTCCGGAAGCGACAGCATGTATTGCCGCAGCATGAAGACGCCCGTCGGCGTCGCGGCACCGGGGATGATGACGCCCCAGATCGAGCCGGAAAGCCCCGTCGCGTGGATCGCCTTGAAGATGCCGACAAGAGTGATGGTCGGCGGCACCATGAGCGTGGCAAGGATCGCCAGGAAAAACAGCCAGTCGCCGCGAAAGCGGTACTTGGCCAATGCGAAAGCCGCCATCGAGTTGATCAGGAGCGTCAGCACGGTCGCGATCACGGTCACGAGGACCGAGTTGGTGATGCAGGTCGCGAAGTTCACGCTGACGCCGTAGGCGGTGCCGCTGAGCGGCTCGGAATAGTTCGACCAGGACGGGCTCAGGTAGCGGTCGGCGGTCAGGCTCTCGGTCGGCAGCCGCACCACGCCTTCGATGCGATTGTCGACATAGCGCGCGGGCGTCACCTCGGACCCCGGGCGGATGGCGGGCACGGCAAAACCGGTCGGCGCGCCCGTGTCAGGGTCCGGTGCGGTGACGCGGATCTGGCTTACGAGCCGAGGCGGAGCGAAGCCCGGAAGGCCCAGGAACTGCGACAGAAGCCTGCGCTCGTCCGGAGCAAGCGGTGCCAGCGCGGCGTCGAGATCCCGCGCCGCCTGTGCCTCGGGCCCCATGGTCGGGTAGCGCAGCAGCCAGTCGGGCAGCCCCTCCCGGTCGATCAGGGCCCGCGCATCGTCGCTCAGAAGTCCCAGATGGGCGCGCAGCGCGTCGCGTGTGTCCGCGTCGGTCCCGGCAAGAAGCGCCCACGGATCGTGCCTGGCGCGCTCCTCGTCGCTCAGTTCCGGCCAGTTCAGCGCCCAGTCGGGCAACCCGTCGATGATGAAGATCCGCTTGCCCTCGGGCGTCTCGACGCTGGCGCGGGCGACGCGCGCGTAGCTCATCGGCAGGAGCGAGAGGTTCTGCGCTTCGAGCTGGCCTTGGGTCTTGAGCGAGTTGAGCGCGAGCCAGGCCACCGGCCCCGCGATGATCAGAAGGCCGAAGAGCAGGTAGGCGTAGGTCAGCCAGTCGAGCCAGTTGGCCCGCCGTCCCCCGGCCTTGCGCGTCAGGAACGTCCAGGTGGTGCTCATGCCCGTTGCGCCCGGGACGAGAGCGCGATCTGCACAAGCGACAGCGCGATGAGCACGAGCGCCACCAGCAGTGACGCGGTTGCCGCGATCCCGAGCCCATGCGTCGTCGGCTGGCCGCGCAGGCCCGAGGTGTCAAAGATATAGGCCACGAGCGAGATCCAGCTGACCTGCATCGCGTAGAGCTCTTCGAAGGCCTGCACCGCCTTGATCAGCGACAGGACCGTGACGACGAGGAGCGTCGGCGCGAGAAGCGGCAGGGTGATGCGCGTCAACTGCCGCCAGGCCGGGGTGCCATCCATCTCCGCGGCCTCATAGACGTCGCGCGGGATCGCCTGAAGGCCGGCCAGGAGGATCAGCATGTAGAAGCCCAGATGGGCCCAGGTGAAGACGAAGACCGACCAGATCATGCTCCAGACCGGGTCGGTCAGCCATTGCACCGGCTCCTCGATCCAGCCCCAGGTCATCAGCGTCTGGCTCAGCGCGCCCTGCCGCTTGAGGATCAGCGTCCAGAGAAATCCCACGACCACCGGCGACAGCATGACCGGGTAGAAGAACACCGCCCGCCAGAGCGCCCGTCCCCGAAGCTCGCGGTTGAGCGCGAGCGCGGTCACCAGCGCCACCGCGATCATGATCGGGACCTGGAACAGCGCGAAGATCGTCGTGTCGCGCACGGCAGCGAGGAACTTGTCGTCTTCGCGATTGGCCGCGCCGGTGTCGATCTGCGTTTCCGCGAGCAAGCGGCGCAGATTGTCCGCACCGGCCCAGTCGCGCTCCGGGAAGAGGATCGACTGCCCCTCGGTGACCGAGAAGCCGAGATTGATGAAGAGCGACGCGAAGGTGAAGAGACCGAACACGATCATGTTCGGCAACAGGAAGAGATAGGGCAGACCGGTCGCCCCCGAGAGACGCTGCGCCAGCTCGAGCGGCCAGCCGAGCGCCGCGGCGACCCGCGCGCCCGGTGTGCCGGTCGGACGCAGCAGAAGGAAACCGATCACCAGGTAGAGGCCGGCCGCGAACGGCCAGCCTGTGCCTGCGAAGGCGGCGACAAGCGCCTCCTGCATCGCCCTGCCCCGCCGCGCGCGGCGTTACTCGGCGATCTTGGCCGCGACGTCGGCGTCGATCGCCTCGAGCGCGGCGTCGAGCGTGATCTCCCCGACGATGGCCTGGGTCAGGTAGTCCGGGATGACGCCGTAGATCACGAAGTTCTTGGGATATCCTTGGAAGGTGTAGGCCTGCGGCGTCGTCTCGGAGGCTTTCGCGGCATTGGCCGAGAACACCGCCAAGGCGGCGGCCACGCGCGGGCTCGCGTTGACATAGTCGATGCCCGCCGACTGCAGCGCGGCGTTGGCGGTGATGTTGTTGGTCTCGGCGGCGAAGCGCGCGGCGTTGTCCTCGCGCGCCATGAAGTCGATGAAGGCCGCGGCGGCTTCGGGGACGTCGGTGCTCTCGAACGCGACGAGCGCGGCACCGCCGGGCATCGCGCCACAGCCGCCGGGCCCACAGGGGGCCGGAACCGCCTGCCAGTCGAAATCCGTGATGGTCTGGTCGTAGTTGTTGATCATCCACGAGCCCGACTGGTGCATCGCCACGTTTCCCGCGACGAAAAGCGGCGCGGCGTTGCGATAGGCGGTGCCGGAGCCCGCGGGCCAGCCCTCGGCGGGCATCAGGCCGCTTTCGTGCCAGCCGAGGAAGGTCTCGGCGAAGCTCTGGAAGCCGTCATCGACAAGGATCGGCTCGCCCGCCTCGTCGAAGAACTGCGCGCCGTAGCTGAAGGCGATGCCCGCGATCCGGTGCGCGGTGCGGTCGACGGCGAGGCCGCCGGTGATGCCGGTCAGCTCCTGCACCTCGGCGAGCGCCGTCGCCCACTCGTCCCAGGTCGCGCCGTCGCCCGGCATCTCGACACCGGCATCCTCGAAGAGCGACACGTTGACGAAGGGACCGGTCACGGTGAGCTGGGTCATCCAGCCGTAGATGCCCTGATCCTCGCCGCCCGGCGCGCGAAACCAGGGCAAGGTCGACCCGTAGGCGGCCTCCCACGCGGCCCCGTCCACATAGGGCGCCAGATCGAGGTAATAGGCGTTCAACCCGCCGAGGTTCGTCACCCGCGCCACGTCGGGAGCGGCGTCGGTCTGAAGCTGGTTCTCGAGCTGGTCGCGGATCACGTCGTAGCCGACCGTGTCCATCGCCACGGTGTGGCCGGTCTCTTCCGTGAACGCGGGCAGCATCTCGGCGATGACCTCGCACTCGTTGCCGTCCTGATAGCACAGGAAACTGATCTCATCGGCCAGCGCTGGCCCGGCGCAGGCCACCACGGCGAGGCTGGCAATTTGCGCGGCGCGGATGGAACGGGTGCTGGTCATGGTCTCCTCCTCAATCCAGATCGGCACTTCGGCGCGGAGGAGACAAAACACAAAGCTCCCGCGCGCGGCTCACCCGCTATTATCCGGTCGCGCGGGATTTCCCCAGAGTCTCCGGGGAGAAATTTCGTCTAGGCGGTTTCGGTCGGCGTGACGGGCCGGTCAGGCGGAGAGACGCATGCGGTCCTTCTGGAGCACCGCCTCGATCTGGGTGCCGAGCGTCATCGGATCGAAGGGCTTCGGGATCACCGCCGAGGCGCCGTGTTCGAGGAAGCCCTCGACCTCGTCGCGCTGCACGCTGGCGGTCAGAAAGATCGCCGGAACCGAGCCGAGCCCGGGCAGCGCGCGGATGGCCTGCAGAACCTCGGGGCCGGACATGCCGGGCACCATGACGTCGAGAAGCAGGATGTCCGGCGCGAAGTCCGGCGCCGCGGCGATGGCCTCCGGCCCGCTCTGGCATTGGATCAGTTCGAACCGTCCCGCGACCATCAGCGAGAGATTGATGATATCGAGAAGGTCCTGATCGTCATCGAGATTGAGAACGCGGATCATGGCAGTCTCCTTTCATACCGCCCGACGGAAGGAGGAGGGGGCGGTCGTTTCGTTCAACGGCGGAGTACGTGGCAGGGTAATGGTGAAGGTGGCGCCCTCGCCCTCGACGCTGTCGAGAGTGACGGAGCCGCGTTGGCCTTCGGCGATGGCCTTCACAACGGCAAGGCCGAGGCCGGTGCTGCGCGCCTGATTGTCCTTGGCGCGGGCCGCCTGGGTGAAGCGCTCGAAGATGCGGGTCTGCATGTCGGTGGGAATGCCCGGACCGCTGTCGCGGACCCAAAGACGCATGGCGTGCTCTGTCTCTTCGACACCGATCGTGACCTCGCCGGCCTCCGGCGAGAATTTCGCGGCGTTGGACAGAAGGTTGTCCAGCATCTGCATGGTGCGGTCGTAATCGACCCAGACCTGGCCACCGGTCGATCCCTCCCGACGAAGCTTGACGCCGAACCGGTCCGCAAAGGCGGCATTCGCCTCGATCGCGTCGTTGATCAGCGCGTCGAGATCGACCGGCTCGATGGCAAATGACATCTGGCCCGAGGTGATCTTGTCGATGTCGAGAAGATCGCCGACGAGGCTGACAAGACGGTCGGCGCTGCGGTGGGCGATCTCGACCATGGAGCGCGCGCTGTCGGGCAGCTCGCCACCGGCACCGGCGAGAAGAAGGCCCATCGAGCCCTTCACGCTGGTCAGAGGCGTGCGCAGCTCGTGGCTGACCGTCGCGACGAAGGCGCGGCGATGCTCCTCGGACGAGACCTCGTTCGTCACGTCGCGCAGGACCACCAGCGCTTCCGGCGCGCGATCCTCGTCAGAGAGGCGCTGCAGGCGAAGGTCGAAGACCCTCCCCGCGCAGCGCATGCGTAGGGGAAGGACGTCTTCGGTGCCGTGCAACAGCGTCTGCAAGGTCTTGTCGAGAAGACCGGTATCGAGATGCTCCGACAGGTCGGAGAGCGTCACCCCGGTCCCGTCGCCCGCCCCGAGACCCATCCGGTCCTTGGCGCTCTGGTTGAGATAGCGCAGCGTCGAGGTGCCGAGATCGAGGATCATCACCTCGTCCGCCAGCTTGTCGAGCGCGGCGAAAAGCTCGCTGCGCTGCTCGGCGATCTTCGCGACGGTGGTGTCGGTCCGAACCGCGATCATGCCCGAGGCCTGCCCGTCCGCGTTGAGGCCCGGCAGCAAGGTGAGCGTGTTCCAGAGACGCTTTCCGTCCTTGGTCCGCAGGCGGTTTTCGCCCTGCCATGACTCGCCGACCTCCAGCATGCCGCGAAGCTTGCGGAACTCGCGCAGGTCCTCTTCGAAATAGAGCGTCCCCATGTCGCGGCCGATCAGCTCGCGTTCGGAATAGCCGGTCGCGTCGATGAACTTGGCGTTGGCGTAGATGATCCGCGCATCCGCGTCGGTCATGCTGACCATCGCGTGACGGTTCAACGCCTCGACCTCCTGCAGGATTTGCGCCGAACTCTTGGCGACCCCGCCGACGGCTCCGGGCGCGGAGCCCAGGAAGGACCAGCCCAGCGCGACGAGCGCGCCCGCGCCCGCGGCAAGCGCCGTCAGGACGATCCAGAGCTCGACATGCAGCCCGGCCGCCGAAGCGCCGCCGGCGGCGAGCCCGAGACCGGCGAGGCCAAGCAGCACGAACCGGCCTGCGAGCCTTGGGTCGATGCTGCGCGGGCTACCGCTGTCGATGATGGCAACAGGAAAACTCATGAACGTCACACCTATCCTGCTTTTTGAAAGTGTTGCGCCGCGCCAAGATCTGCTCGGCTCAGGCGACAGGTGAACCAGAACTCGGTCTGCCGGTCGTCGAGGCGGCGGTAACCGATGTCGCCGCCCATCCGCGTCACGAGCTCGGACGCGATGCTGAGGCCCAGACCCGTGCCGCCCTGCTCGCGCGTGTCGGAGCTGTCGGCCTGCGAGAACGGCTGGAAGAGCTTCGCCTCGAACGCCTCGGGGACGCCGGGACCGCAGTCGCGGACACTGACGCGCAGGGCACCATTGGAAAGCTCCGCGCCAAGTACGACCGTGCCCCCCTTGGGCGAGAACTTGCAGGCGTTGGAGACGAGGTTGGTCAGGACCTGAAGCGCCCGGCCCGGATCGATGCGCGCGGCGGCGTTGTCGGTCTCGTCCCGGATCGCGATCTCGACGCCCTTGCCCTCGGAATAGGGCGCAAGCGACTCGCGCACTTCGTGCAGGAGGTCGCGGATCGGGCAGTCGGTGAAGCGGAAATCCATCTTGCCGCTATGCACCTTCTCGAGATCGAGAATATCGTTCACCAGCACGGTCAGACGATCGACATTGCCATGCGCGATGCCGAGCAGGCGCTCTGCGTTGGACGGCAGGCCTTCGGCGCATTGCAGGATCGAGATCGCGCCCTTGATCGAGGTGAGCGGCGTCCGCAATTCGTGGCTGACCGAGGCGACGAATTCGCTCTTGATCTTCTGGACCTTCTTGATCTCGGTGATGTCCAGGAACTGGATGACGTAGATCCGCTCCTGGCTGCGCGAATCGAGCGCCGCGGTGGCTGCGATCACCGTCGAAGCGGGGTCACCCGCCACGCGCTCGACGGACAGCTCGCCACGGAACGTGCTGTCGGCCCGCTCGGAAAGCTTGGCGAGATTGGTCTCGAGCACTTCCCGATCCTCCTGGCGCAGGATGAGCCGCAATCCGTCGGGGCATTCCAGCCGCTCCCGCGCCTGCCCGGTCAGCGCACTGAGCGCCGGGTTGACCCGCAGCACCTTGAAATCGGCGTCGAGGATGACCTTGCCCACCGGCGCGTTCTCGAAGGACTGGCGGAACTGGTCCTCGCTCGCGCGCAGGGCAAGCTGCGCCAGACGAATCTCGGTGACATCGGTCTGGGTGCCGAGCAGGGACAGGGCCAGACCGTTTTCATCCCGACGCACGACATTGGCGCTGGAATGCATCCACCGCGTCCCGCGCCGACCGAGGAGCATCCGGAACTCGGTTTCCGAGCTCTCGGTTTCGCCCAGAATACAGGCGCGATCGTTTGCCAGCAGCGTCGGCAGATCCTCGGGGTGAATGCGCGAGAGGAAGAAGCTCTGCGCGTCGAATTCCGGGTCGTTCTTGTCGGCGTCCATCAGATCGAGCCAGGTGTCCGAGACGACCGACTTGCCCGACATGAGGTCGATCTCGAAGACGCCGATCTTCGACCCTTTCAGCGCCAGTTCGAGACGCTCTTCGGTCTCGGCGATGCGCTGCGTGCTTCGCTCCTGTTCGGTGACATCCTGGAGGATGACCGTCGTCCGCACGAGCCCTTCGGCGGTGCGCCAGTGCTTCACATGGACGTCGAGATAGGCGAAGGCGTCCGGCCCTTCGCCGAAGCAATGCCTCAGCCGCGTCGCGGTCGTCGTGGAAGCCGGAAGCGCCACCAGGTCGCGGAAAAAGCAGCCGGGTCTCCAGGCTTCACCGAGACGCAGAATTCGACGGCCTGCGGTGTTCATCCGGACCACGCGCCCCTGCCCGTCGAGAATGGCGATCCCGACAAAGGCGTTTTCGATGACCGATTCATTTTCCGACATCTTCGAGGCGAGATCGCTCGTGCTCTGCCGCACCCGACGTTCGACGAGCTGGGTCTGCCGCTGCATCTGCGACAGCACCATCCAGACGAGACCCGACAGGATGAGCCCCGCCGCGATCACCGGCAGGTAGAAGCGATCGCGGTGAATCGTCTCGAAGAGCGGCAGGCTGTAGATGCGGATCGTCCATTCGCGCCCGAACATGTCGAGGCGCCGCACGCTGGAATAGGCCGCATCGCTCGTCCCGGCATCGTTGCTGTCGAAGATCAGATTCTCTTCGTCGATCTCGCCGTCATAGACGGCGACGCCGAACACCTCGCCCTCGGCCGGCAGGAGGTTGCTGAGCGCCCGCGCGCCGACGAACGGGGCATAGGCGTAGCCGAGGAACGCCTCGCGCCGCTCCTCGACCGAGCCCGTGGAAGCGCCGAACCGGTAGACCGGCTCGAGGATCAGGAAGCCCGGGCGCTTCACATTGTCCTGCACCAGCGGAATCCGCGCCGTGATCCGTGTGTCGCCGGTATCGCGCGCTTCGAGCGCGGCGGTGCGGCGCCGCTCTTCGGTCGCGATGTCGAGACCGAGCGCGGGCAGGTTCTTCGCCTGCGGCTCGATGGCCCGGATGATCATGTGCGGCACACCCGGAGGCGGCAGCTCTTCGGCAAGGACCTTCGCCGCGTCGAGATCGAGCTCACGCAGGACCTGCGGCAGCTCTTCCGGCGTCAGGGGCGCGATGAACCCCAACCCGCTCAGACGCGACAGCGTGGTCTCGGGATCGAGCGCCTCGACATAGGAGCGGATGCGGTCGCGGCTCGACCCGTCGCCTGCGGCGATCATCGCCGACAACCCGTGGAGCGCGAGCGCATAGGAATGCATCCTGGCCTGCAGCACCTGCGTGCTGTCATCGGCGAGGTAGCTGAAGTCCGTCTGTGCGCGGCTGATCGCCGTCCGGTGCACGACGAGCGCTGCAAGCGACGTCAGCAAAAAGCACAGGACCAGAAGCCAGAACCGGACCGAGCCGGGATCGCGCCGGGCCGTCGCACGCATGCCCCGGGCGGCGCGGGCGAAGACGCCGCGCCGCGTCGCGAGCGAACGCCCAAGGCCCGGCCGAGGCTCGGCCGAGTGCAGGATGCTGTCAGTCACCGCCGATCCTGCAGGATCGGTCGGGCCAGCGCCACGAAATCGCAGATCGCCGCGACGGCCGCGGGCCAGTCCGAACCGCCGCCGCGGAGACAGCTGCGCACGCGGATCTCGCTCTGCCCCGCGCGATCGCCGAGCTCGGGCAAGCCGAGCGACCCGGCCGTGCCGGCGATGGTGTGGAGGATGGCGTGCGCCTCGCCCAGCGCGGCAGCGCGCTGATCGGGGTCCGGGCATTGCGCCGCGGCGTGATCGAGCGCGTGCAGACGTTCGTGCATCAGCGCGTCGAACCGGGCCCGGATGCGGGCAAGACCGTCATTCAGCGTTCCTGCACTCATTCCGCTGCAACCCCCTGGGACCAGAGATCCTCGATCCGCGCCTCGGCGGCGATGCTCGCCGCTTCCGCGCTCGCGGTCGCATGCACAATGGCGTCGTCGAGCGCCGCGGAGTTGCGTCCGATCAGACGCACCATTTCACCCGCGCTGATGCGCAGGACCAGCGGACAATCCGGCCCGTAGAACAGGTCCTGTTTCTGAAGGCACTCGTTGATCCAGTCGACAAGCTGCGCCCGCTCCGGGAAATTGCCGTCTTCGATCAGGCAGGCAAAGGTGCCGTTCCCGGCGTAGCTCAGGACGAACGCGCGGTCGCGCATGCAGTCCGAGATCGTTTCCGCGACATCGGCGATCAGCCCCTCGAAGGTGAAGGTGTCGCAATTGTTGTAGAACGCCTCGACCTTGCGGATGTTGAACGCCATCAGCAGCGAGCCGAAGAGGCTCTGGCGCGACAGCTGCTGGACGTAGTTCTCGAACGCGAAGAAGGCGATGCAGTTGTCGACATCGTAGATCGGGATAGGCGAGAGCAGACCGCCGAAGCCTCCGGCACCTTGCATGTCGGCTTGGCGCGACAGCTCCGTCTTGCGCAGCATCGCAGTCTTCAGGCGCCGACGCAGCTCGGCGACGTCGAAGGGTTTGGACACGTAATCGGTCGCACCGGCACGGAAGGCCGAGTCGATATACGGCTTCTCCGTCATCGCGGTCAGCATGATGATCGGCGTGGCACGGTAGTCCGGGATCCGCCGGATTTCCGCGCAGAGATCGATGCCGTTCATGACCGGCATCTGCACGTCGAGCAGAAAGCAGTCGATCGGACCCGTGTCCGGATCGTCGAGCAAATCAAGTGCTTCCGGACCGGACGTGGCGGTCAGGATGTCGTCGCCGCCGGCGCCGACGACGATTTCGGAGAGCAACTCGAGGATGATCGGATCATCATCTACGGCGAGGATGCGCAACTTTGGCCTCCCAGAAAAACAGTACAGTTCACAACTTATGAGAAATGTCGGCATCAATGTGGCACGGATCGCGTGATTTATGGTTCGCCGCTAACGATTTCTTAAACTCGCCTTTGCAGAAAATTGGAACGGCGAGCCCGGCGAGCATTGGCGGAAAATTAAGCCAAACCTTTGATTTAAAATGTTATTTCAGAACTCTTCCGATCATCCGCCGTGCTAGGGGTTTGCCCGCTGTGCGGCAATCCTAGCGTCGACGGCACAACCCATGGATTAATCGCGTGATATCCAAACTGTCGAAAACGTCAGGAGGGAAACGCAACCCAAAGGTGAGGCCTCTGCCCGACCGACGCCCCTCGGATCAGGGGGGCGGGCACCCCGGAGGTGCCGAAAGATCGCCCAAAACCGCCGCGCTGTCGGCACGATGCGCGCCGGTTCGGCGTTCCGCGTCGCTTTCGCTCAGGTCCAATCGGGGCGGGAGCCGACGCTCACCTGCCCCTGTGCTCGGGCCAAATCGGCCCGAGGTCGCTTCGGCCGTCAGCCGTTTTTCGCCTCGAGCGCATCGAGCCGCGCTTTCAGGGCGTCGTTTTCCTCGCGTGCCTTCTGCGCCATGGCGCGCACCGCGTCGAACTCTTCCCGGGTCACGAAATCGCGGTCGGCGAGCCAGCGGTCGATCATCGACTTCATGGCCGTCTCCGCCTCTTCCTTGGCGCCCTGAGCGACGCCCATGGCGTTGGTCATCAGCTGGCTAAGATCGTCGAAGACTTTGTTGCGGGTCTGCATGGTATACTCCGTCTGGCGTGCATCTTTATATGGTCCGGGGGGCGCGCAGTCTCAAGCCCGCGCCTCTGGTTGACTTGTTCCTCGGCTCCGATCATCACGCCTCCATGCGTGCCGCCCTGCCCTTCCCCCCGGTCTCCCCCGAGCTCTTCTCGATCGAGCTTTTCGGCATGGAATTTGCCCTCAGGTGGTATGCGCTCGCCTATATCGTCGGTCTGCTGATCGCCTGGCGGCTCGCGTCCATGGCGGTCCGGCGCGCGCATCTCTGGCCGGACAACCGCCCGCCGACCAACCCCGAAGGGGTCGAGGATTTGCTGACCTGGGTGATCCTCGGCGTCATTCTCGGAGGGCGGCTGGGCTTCGTCTTCTTCTACCAGCCCAGCTATTACCTGTCGCATCCCGGCGAGATCCTCGCAGTCTGGCAAGGCGGCATGAGCTTTCACGGCGGCCTCATCGGCGTCACCGTCGCAGCGCTGATCTGGGCGCTCCGGCGCCGCGCGCCGCTTCTGTCCACCGCCGACATGATGGCCCTGGCGACACCGCCGGGGCTCCTGCTCGGGCGGCTCGCCAATTTCGTGAATGCCGAGCTTTGGGGACGTCCGACGGACCTGCCTTGGGGCGTCGTGTTCCCCGGCGAGGCGGCACAAGCCTGCGGGCAACTCGCGACCGAGCTTTGCGCGCGCCACCCGTCGCAACTTTACGAAGCCCTGCTCGAAGGCCTTTTGCTGGGGGCCGTGCTGCTCTGGCTTGCGTTCCGGACCCGCGCTCTGAGCCATCCCGGACGCGTGACGGGCATCTTCATCGCAGGCTACGGTGCGGCGCGCTTCCTGGTCGAGTTCGTGCGCCAACCCGATGCGCAGTTCGTCTCGCCCGGCAATCCGCTGGGTTTGGCCTGGGAGGTCGGAGGCTATGGTCTCACCATGGGACAGATCCTGTCGCTTCCGATGATCGCGCTCGGGCTCTGGCTCGTCTTTCGGGCGCGCGGGTGACGCCGCTCCACGATCTTCTCTTGCGCCGGATTCGCGCGGAGGGGCCGCTGACGGTGGCCGAGTACATGGCGACCTGCCTGCAACATCCCCAGCATGGCTACTACGCGACGCGTGACCCGCTCGGCGTCTCGGGCGATTTCGTCACGGCGCCCGAGATCAGCCAGATGTTCGGCGAGCTCATCGGCCTCGCCCTCGCGCAGGTCTGGCTTGACCACGGCGCACCGGAGGCGATCCTCGTCGAGTTCGGCCCCGGACGGGGCACTCTCATGTCCGATGCGCTGCGGGCGACACGCGGAGTTGCGGGGTTTCACGACCGCGTCTCGGTTCATCTGATCGAAAGCTCCCCGGTCCTGCGCGCGGCACAGGCCGAGCAGCTCGCGGCGTTCTCGCCGAGTTGGCATGACGGCATCTCAACCCTGCCTGAGCGGCCCATCTTCTTTGTCGCCAACGAGTTCTTCGACGCGCTCCCGATCCGCCAGTTCCTGCGCGACGACCACGGCTGGCGCGAGCGGCTGATCGGTGCCGAGCGCGACCGCCTGGTCTTTGGCCTGACCGATCCCCTGCCGCGAGCTGATCTCGATCACCGCTGGGCCGAGACCCAACCCGGCGATCTCGTCGAGACCTGCGCCCCGGCAACCGCGATCGCCAGCGAGATCGGCGCGCGCTTGGCCACCCAAGGCGGCGCGGGTCTCGTCATCGACTATGGCAGCGACCGGAGCCTCGGCGACACGTTCCAGGCCGTCCGCCAGCACCTGAAAACCGATCCGCTCGACACGCCGGGCGAGGCCGACCTGACCGCCCATGTCGATTTCGGCGCGCTGGCGGCCGCGGCGGGTGGCAACAGCGCCCTGACGCCACAGGGCGTCTTTCTCGAGCGGCTCGGCATCACCGCCCGAGCCCAGAGCCTGGCCCGTGGATTGAGCGGTCCGGCCCTCGACAGCCATATTGCCGCGCATCGGCGGTTGACCCATCCCGACGAAATGGGAAGCTTGTTCAAGATTCTCGGACTAGCCTCGGCCACAGGACCGCTCCCGCCCGGATTTCTCGAATGACGCTGGAAATCATCACCTCCGACAGCCTTGCCCCCCTGCGTCACGGGTTCTTCACCCGTCGTGGCGGCGCCTCCTCGGGCGTTTTCGCAGGCTTGAACTGCGGCCCCGGTTCCTCGGACCAGAGCGAGATCGTGCAGATCAACCGCGCCCGCGTGGCCGAAGCCATGGCCGTGGCACCCGGCTCGCTCGTCACCGTCCACCAGGTGCATTCGCCATCGGTGGTCAGCGTGACCGCGCCCCTGCCCGAGCCGAGCCCGCGCGCCGATGGTCTCGTGACGGCAACGCCCGGTGTCGCGCTTGCGGTGCTGACGGCGGATTGCCAGCCGGTGCTCTTTGCCGATCCCGAGGCGGGTGTCATCGGCGCGGCCCATGCGGGCTGGAGAGGCGCGCTCGATGGCGTTCTCGAACGCACGATCGAGGAGATGGAGGCGCTCGGCGCCAAGCGCGAGGCGATCCGGACGGTGATCGGTCCCTCGATCAGCCAGCGCGCCTACGAGGTCGGGCCGGAGTTCTTCGACACCTTCATGGCCGAGGACACCGAGGCCGCGCGCTTCTTCGCCAATGGCGCCGGAGACCGTCTGCATTTCGATCTGCCCGGCTACGGGCTCTGGCGTCTGCGCCGAGCCGGCGTCGCGGCGGAATGGACTCGGCACTGCACCTATTCGGACCCAGAGCGCTTCTTCTCGTACCGGCGCTCGACCCATGCGCGGGAAGCCGATTACGGGCGGCTGATTTCCGTCATTCGGCTCTGATCGCGGCATATTCCTGCCGCAAAGCGCCTTTGGGGCCGAGGCTGCCGAACTTCGATTCAGCCAAAAGCCGTTGAAGGATAAGAGCTTTCCGAAAACCGTAGCAAATTCCGGAAACAATCCACCCAAAACCGGCAAATTGTCCCGCCCTTGTCGCATTCCCGCCCTGTTCCGGCGCGAAGCTGTGTCCAACGGCAGCCTGAAAGACCTGTCGAGCAGCAGCAATGAGAGGACATGACATGCCCCGCAAATCCCGCTTCGTCGCCTCGGTGATCGCCACCGCGAAATCGACCAAGACCGTGCCGGTCTTCAGCCGTGGCGCCGCGCGCCAGGCGATGATCGACCGCCGCGACAGTGCTCCGAAGAAGCTTCGCGCGTGACGTTAACGATTCGTCTCCGATCCAGCAGAATTGTGGCGGCGCTTCGCCCGACTGCGGAAACAAATCTCTCGGAATGGCTGGATTGAGCGGCTCGCACCCGCCAATCCAGCCGTTTTTTTGACAAATCGGACAGAATGACCCGACAAAGGCGGCATACGCAGCCGATTTTCGTCCTGTCCGTCTGTCGTTGTTGGTGGGGGCCAACACGGATGTGACCAACCGCAAGGTGATCACATGTCCGACCTCCTCGCCGCCTATGGCCGCGCGCCCAGCGCGCATCTCCTCGCGCGCAGCGAACCGTTTCCCGCCACCGACCGCCGCGCCCGTCCGGCACCGTCGCTCAACCGGAAATACGAGATCACCTGCCTCGTCGCGGATCTGAGCCTGCGTCACCACACCCATGTCGCCCCGGCGATTCCGGCCTTCGAGGAAGCCACCTCGGCCTTTGCGCGCGGAACGCTGATCCAGACCGTGTCCGGTCCGGTGGCGATCGAGGATCTGCTGCCCGGCGACTACATCGAGACGACGACAGGCCCCGCGCCGGTCATGTGGATCGGCTCGACCACCTATGTGCCGTCGGTCGAAAACGACGAGACGGGCCTCACCTCGCTTCTGCGCATGACATCCGACGCGATGGGACGGGCCCAGCCCGAAACCGACCTCCTGCTTGGTCCGGGGGCGCGCATGGTGCTGCACCGCGACCGCCTGAAAACGCTGATCGGCCAATCGCGCGTACTGGTGCCGGTGGCCGATTACGTCGACGAGGACCGGATCGTGTCCCTCACCCCGGCGGGAGCGGTTCAGCTTTATCACCTGGCGCTCAAGACCCACTCGACCTTCCGCGTGAACGGGCTCGAGATGGAAAGCTATCACCCCGGCGCGAGCCTCCGGCGGCAGCTCGGCGACGCGCTCTGCGAGAAGCTCCTGGGCTTCTTCCCGCATATCGAATCGTTCAGCGATTTCGGTGAGTTGACCCTGCCGCGCAGCTCGCGCGAGGTGATCGACAGCCTGACCGCGCGCTGAGCCTCAGGCCGAGCGCGACAGGCGTTCCTCGAGAACCTCAAACGGCACGCCCGGTTCGTCCTTGGCCCCGCGGATGACGAGAGATGTCTTGACCGACCCCACATTGGGGGCGGTCAGGAGCTCGCCGGTCAGGAAGCTCTGAAAGGTCGACAGATCGGGCGAGACGCATTTCAGGATGAAATCGACCTCGCCGTTCAGCATGTGGCATTCGCGCACGAGCGGCCATTCGCGGCAGCGCTTCTCGAAGGCCGAGAGATCGGCCTCGGCCTGGCTCTGCAGCCCGACCATCGCGTAGACCTGAACCTCGAAGCCCAGCTCGCGCGGATCGACATCCGCGTGGTATCCGCGAATGAACCCCTGCTCTTCCAGCGCCCGCACCCGGCGGAGGCAGGGCGGCGCGGAAATTCCGACGCGCTTGGCCAATTCGACATTGGTCATCCGGCCATCGGCCTGCAATTCAGACAGGATCTTTCGATCGATCGGATCGAGCCTGTGGCTGGGCATGATTTTGTCTCCCCGGATTTCGGGTTCTTATAGCACCACCGCCCGCATGCGCAAGATTGTTTCACGATAGCGCAAGAATCGAAACCCCCGCGCAGCGCCGGACCTGCCTGTTTGCGCCCGCCCGCGCCCGACCCTATATCGGCACAACCCAACCGCCAGAGCGAGCGAGGCTGCCATGTCCGACACCAAGCGCACCAAGGTCCTGATCATCGGATCGGGCCCCGCAGGATACACCGCGGGCGTCTATGCGAGCCGCGCGATGCTGGAGCCGATCCTCGTGCAGGGCATCGAGCCGGGCGGCCAGCTGACCACCACCACCGAGGTCGAGAACTGGCCCGGCGACACCGAGGTCCAGGGCCCCGACCTGATGGTCCGCATGGAAGCCCATGCCCGCGCGATGGGGACCGAGATCATCGGCGACATCATCACCCGCGTCGAGTTCGACCAGCGCCCCTTCGTGGCGCATGGCGACAGCGGCACCACCTATGTGGCCGACGCGATCATTCTGGCGACCGGGGCACGGGCCAAGTGGCTGGGCCTGCCCTCGGAAGAGAAGTTCAAGGGCTTCGGCGTCTCCGCCTGCGCAACCTGCGACGGGTTCTTCTATCGTGGCCAGGAGATCGTCGTGATCGGCGGCGGCAACACTGCGGTGGAAGAGGCGCTGTTTCTCACGAACTTCGCCTCCAAGGTCACCCTGATCCATCGCCGCGACGAGCTGCGCGCCGAGAAGATCCTCCAGGACCGCCTGTTCAAGAACCCGAAGATCGAAACGCTCTGGCATCACCAGCTCGACGAGGTCGTCGGCACCGAGACCCCGCTGGGCGTCGAGGGCGTTAAGGTCAAACATGTCGAGACCGGAGAGATCACCGAGATCGCCTGCAAGGGCGTGTTCATCGCCATCGGCCACGCCCCGGCGAACGAGCTCGTGAAGGATGTGCTCGAGACCCATATGGGCGGCTATGTCGTCACCAAGCCCGATTCCACCGAGACCTCCATCCCGGGCGTCTTCGCGGCCGGTGACCTGACCGATCACAAGTACCGGCAGGCCGTGACCAGCGCAGGCATGGGCTGCATGGCGGCGCTCGAGGCCGAGCGCTGGCTCGCCGAGCAGGGCCTCGACGAGGGCAAGGACGAGACCGAGCCCCTGGGCTACGGCGCGCCGGTGGACGCCGCGGAATGAACGAGGCGCATGATTTCTCGGCCCAACGGGCCGAGACCTTTGCCGTCTTCCGCAACCTGAACGACAGCGCCGATCTGCCCGAGATCGCCGACGTGGATTATTTCTTCGTCGCAAGCGAAGGCGAGATCGACTGGCCCGCCTTGGCCGACGCGCTCGCAGCCGAAGGCTATCTCTGCGAGCTCGTCGACGAGACCGGCGAGGATGCGGAGGCGCCCTACATGGTCGCCACCCTGACCGAACAGCCGCTCTCGGCCGAGGGCATCTGGATCGGCGAGGAGATCGCGACGCGGATCGCGCTCGCGCGCGGCGCCCGGCCCGATGGCTGGGGCTTCTCGGCCTGATCACGCCCCCTCCCCGCCTTGCCATGCGCTGCCTGCAGGGCGGCTTTTCCGCAACAGCAGATCATCCCGTCTGATCGGGGGTTTCGCGACGTCGCGTTTTGTGAGAGTGCGTTCACGACTGAACACACCTGCTTCGACGCCGACCTCCGCCATGAACGCGCCCGCCCCGACCTCCAGCCTTACCGAAGAAGACCAGCTCTTCCGTCTCCTGCGCCAGCTCGACCTGACGCCGGAGGCCTCGCAGCGGGTGATCGCAGGTGCGCTCGGGATCTCGCTCGGGCGCCTGAACGCGCTTCTGCGCGGAGCCGCCGCGGCGGGGCTGGTCAGCATCACCGAGCGCGCCGGACCCGACCGGCGCCAGCGCTTCACCTACGCCATCACCACCCGCGGCGCCGGTGAGAAGAACCGTCTCACCGACCGCTTCCTTGCCCGCAAATTCGCCGAATTCGATGCCCTGCACGCCGAGCTCACGGGCTCGACCAGCGGCCTCGTCCCACTCAACACCAGGAGCCACTTCATGCAGAACAATCTCGCGCCGATCCCCGAGCTCTACGTCTCCTACGACAGCGCCCAGAAGCTCAAGGTCGAGGCCGGAAACCTCACCAGCCACGATCTGACCCCGCGCCAGATCTGCGATCTCGAACTGCTGATGAACGGCGGGTTCAACCCGCTGAAGGGCTTCCTGTCCGAGGCCGATTACGACTCGGTCGTCGAGACCATGCGCCTGACCGACGGCACCCTCTGGCCGATGCCGATCACTCTCGATGTGACCGAGAAATTCGCCGACACCATCGAGATCGGCCAGGATATCGCACTGCGCGACCAGGAAGGCGTGATCCTTGCCACCATGACCGTCACCGACAAATGGGTGCCGAACAAGGCCCGCGAGGCCGAGAAGGTCTTCGGCGCCGACGACAGCGCGCATCCGGCGGTCAACTACCTGCACAACACGGCGGGCGCTGTGTATCTCGGCGGTCCGATCACCGGCATCCAGCAGCCGATCCACTACGATTTCCGCGGCCGTCGCGACACGCCGAACGAGATGCGCTCGCGCTTCCGCAAGCTCGGCTGGCGCAAGGTTGTCGCGTTCCAGACCCGCAACCCGCTGCACCGCGCCCACCAGGAGCTGACTTTCCGCGCCGCGCGCGAGAGCCAGGCCAACCTGCTGATCCACCCGGTCGTCGGCATGACGAAGCCTGGCGACGTCGACCACTTCACCCGCGTCCGCTGCTACGAGGCCGTGCTCGACAAGTATCCCCAGTCGACCACGACCATGTCGCTCCTGAACCTCGCCATGCGCATGGCGGGCCCGCGCGAGGCCGTCTGGCACGGTCTCATCCGCAAGAACCACGGCTGCACGCATTTCATCGTCGGTCGCGACCACGCCGGTCCGGGCAAGAACTCGGCGGGCGAGGATTTCTACGGTCCCTATGATGCTCAGGACCTCTTCCGGGAGCACCAGGAGGAGATGGGCATCGAGATGGTGGACTTCAAACACATGGTCTACGTCCAGGAGCGCGCCCAGTACGAGGCGATGGACGAGATCGAGGACAAGGACAACATCACCATCCTCAACATCTCGGGCACCGAGCTGCGCCGCCGCCTGCAGGAAGGCCTGGAGATCCCGGACTGGTTCTCCTTCCCCGAGGTGGTCGAGGAGCTGCGCAAGACCAAGCCGCCGCGCTCGCAGCAGGGCTTCACCGTGTTCTTCACCGGCTTCTCGGGCTCCGGCAAATCGACCATCGCCAACGCGCTCATGGTCAAGCTGATGGAGATGGGCGGCCGTCCGGTGACGCTTCTCGACGGCGACATCGTGCGGAAGAACCTCTCGTCCGAGCTGGGCTTCTCCAAGGAGCACCGCGACCTCAACATCCGCCGCATCGGCTACGTGGCCTCCGAGATCACCAAGAACGGCGGCATCGCCATCTGTGCGCCGATCGCCCCCTACGCCACGACCCGCCGGGCCGTGCGCGAGGAGATCGAGCAGTTCGGTGCCTTCATCGAGGTGCATGTCGCGACCTCGCTCGAGGAATGCGAGCGCCGCGATCGCAAAGGTCTCTACAAGCTCGCCCGCGAAGGCAAGATCAAGGAGTTCACCGGCATCTCCGATCCCTATGACGTGCCGCAGAACCCCGAGCTGAGCGTCGATACCGAAGGCCAGGAAGTCGACAACTGCGCCCATCAGGTGATCCTGAAGCTCGAGTCCATGGGCCTGATCGCAGGCGCCTGAGCCGAACTGACGCGTTGGAGAAAGGGGCCTTCACGGGCCCCTTTCTGCTTTTAGTAGGTCGGGCGACATTCGCGCCAAAGAACGGGAGCAGAGCTACTCCCGGTTCCCTACGTATCGCAGCAGGATGAAAGCGTCGCTTTCATATGCGACCTCGTAGTCTTGCGCGAGGATGCCCTCGAGCTCGGGCATGTCAGACGAATACGGATACAAAGTCAGCTCTTCGGAGTCGAAGATAATGAACTGCGGCCTCGAGTCGACGACGCGTTGAAACGCATCGTCGGGAAGAAAGCCGGCCTCGGCAATTGGTCGGCGAATTTCATCCCGAACGATGTTTTCGGGATGAACCATCACCGGATAAATCGGAGGTACGTTCAGTACATGGTGCAGAATATGCGCGCGAATGGCCCAGATCGTGTCACCCTGTTCAATGTCCCCTTGGATGATCGCAGCGATGTTCGCGACATCGCCATGTCCGACCAAAGGCTTGCCCGATCTGACGGAGTTTGTGGTGGAGATCAGGCTGAGACCGACACTTGCGATCATCCCAAGTGCAATTGGCAACGTCAAAAATTTTGCCGACGCGGTTCTGAGCGGAACGTGGTCCAGCCCTCTCGCAGACGCCACCGTCAGCAGCGGCAGCAGCTGGGTCATGTGATGGCCGTAGAGGGTGCCAGATTTTAAGATCGATAGAGCAACGAAGGTGATTGCTGCCCATAGAAACAGGACGTGAACAGTCCGGCCACCCGCTCTCTTGGAACGGGCGATACCCAGTGCAACCAGAGCGACATAGGGAACCCAGAGCCAAGGTTTCTCGACAAAAATCAGAAAACCAAGCTTCAGAAGGAAGCGATAGGCGACACCCGATGAAGAGCTCTGATTGGCGGAATACGAGAGCGGCACTTCGACCGCTGCAACCCACAGATTAGGCAGCGCGCCTGCGCTTGCATATGCAGCCAAGAGCAGAGCCAGAACCGACAGCCCCCCGAGGCCATACCCGAACACGCCAGCCAGCCCTTTCCCGGTTCGCACGACCCGAAAGAGAAGCCAGACGCCGAGGAGCACCGCAACGATTGCGAGATTTGTCCGGATGAGAACGGCGGCAGCCACGAGAACACCGGCAAGCGCCATGCGCCGAAACGTCAGCTCGTCGCGGTCGATCAGCATGAACGCTCCGAGAAGCGGAACCATCGCGAGGATTTCGGAACTGGTGTGGGCCCACATGAAATCGGCCGTGGTCAACGCCAAGACCGATGAAGCCAATCCAGCGGCGGGCACCGATGCGAACCGCTTTGAATATTGAAAGACCAAGATCAACAGGACGACCAAGCACAGATCGCCAAATGCCCGGACGGCCAGCCAGCTCTCGCCCAAGAGCGCCATTGCACCAGCCAGGACAATAAAAAGCCCGGGCGGCTTGTTGTCGATCAACTGAGTGTACGGCAGATGCCCGTCCAGAACGGACGCCGCCATCAAGATGAAGGTCTGCTCATCGTAGTCGAGGGTTTCGTCGAAATATGTCGGCCCTTGGGTGACCGCCACAAGCGCCACGATCAAAGCGATCCAGAGGCCGGGCCGGTAGAGTGCAGCCGGCCACGGCGTCTCGATCGGTCGCACCATCACCTCCGCCATGTGTAGACGGAGGTAATCGCGTAGTTCCAGACAACGCCCATCGCGATGCCCGCCAGCGCAGAGGCATACCACACGGTTCCCTGCTGCTCGAAAAGATAGGTGGCCACGCCGACATTGGTGATCGCGCCGATACTCGAGGCCAGCGCGAATGTCAGCCAGCCGCGAAGCCACTGCGCACCGCGCAACTGCTTGTCGTGATGGGTGAAGACATTGTTGATCGCGTAGTTCCACGTCATCGCGACGCATGTTGCGACCACATGCGCGCTCGAAAACGCTACGCCCCAAGCTCCGAGAAGAAGAGACAGAACGAGGAAATGGACGACTACGCCGGAGCCGCCGACGAGAGCGAACATAATGAACTTTGCCGGGATCCACCGACCGATTGATTTCTCGATCAGGAGCTCCAGAAATTCGAGCAGCACCTTGTTGTCGAGCTTGCTCTCGCCGCGTTCGCGACTTCGAAACGTGTAAGGCAGTTCGCGAAACCTGAGCGTTTCGGGCGACGATGTGAAGAGATCGAGCAAGATCTTGAAACCGACCGCCGAGAGATGAGGCACCGCGCGCCGAAACGTTTCAGAGCGGACCATGAAAAACCCGCTCATCGGATCGGACAGCTCGACCCCGGTCAGTCGCTTGGCGAGAGCGCCCGCAAACTGCGATTTTTTCACCCGGTCGGCGGTCCAGTTGCCGACGCCGCCTCCATCAACATACCGCGACCCCACCACGATATCCGCATCCGTTGTATCCAGAAGATCGAGCATCTTGGGAAGCAGCGTTTCGTCATGCTGGAGATCGCCGTCGATCACGGCAACGCACGGTGCCGCTGACGCCATGATCCCCTCGATGCAGGCCGAGGACAATCCGCGCCGCCCACTCCGATGCAAACACCGAATCCGCGGGTCAACGCTCGCACGTTCCCGCACACGATCCGCAGTTCCGTCCCCGCTGTCGTCGTCGACGAAGATCACCTCGAACACACGGCCCCGCAAGGCAGCCGACAGCGCCTCGATCAGGGGATCGACATTCGCGGCCTCATTGAATGTCGGAACGATCACGGAAAGCTCAAGCGGGCGGTCCAGAATGGAAATCGATCCGGCGGGTCGCGAAGATGGCTGGAGAAAATCGTTCCGGCTGGGCGAAGTCGCGGTCATGAATAAACTCGTGAAATTCTCGGATCAGCGACACTAAGACGGCGCCGCGTGTCATTTTGGAGGTGGCGACATGAATTTTTCCGAACTGACCGTTTCGTGCAACATGGTCTTCAACGCACGGCTGCGCTTCGGGACAGTAGACTTGAGGACAGTAGACTTGACTGAAACGAATAGTCGCTGCCTATTTGATGCATTCTGGGAGGACCTTCATGACATATGATTTCACGCGGATCGCCTATCTCGGCGACAGCCTCACCGACGACGGCAATCTCTACGCGCTGACCGAGCGCCTCTTCGGCTTCGGGCTGCCGCTCTCACCGCCCTATGACAAGGCCGCGACCAATGGCGACACGCATGCCGAGACGCTCTCGGATCTTCTCGGCCTGTCGGGCGATCTGAACTTCGCTGTCGGCGGCGCCAAGGCTGGTGACGACCGGACGCTGCAGGATTATCTCGGCGACAACGCGCTGCTCGACACGCTGTCGGGCACGCTCAGCGCCGATCAGCAGGACGCGCTGGCCACGGTGATCGATCTCTCCGGACAGACCCAGCGCCTGCTCGAGGCGACCGCAGGAACGGATCGCTCGGATCTCGCCGTGGCGCTTCTGATCGGCGCCAATGACCTGAACATCCCGCTCGACGGCTACACGCCCGAGGGCGCGCTTGCGAAGATCACCGCGGCGCTGGACGGGATCGCCGCCGCGACCGCGACGCTTCTCGCGGCCGGGGTCGGCGAGGTCCTTCTCTACACCCTGCCCGGCGGCAGCTTCTTCCCGACCGTCTCGATGCAGGGCGCCGAGGCGGACGCCGTCGGCGATCAGGTCTCGGCGTTTTTCAACAGCGGCATCCTGTCGATCGCCGACAGCTTCGCCGAGAGCGTGCGCGTGATCGAGTTCGGTCTTCTGGGTGACGAGGTCGCGGCCGACGCGACCGGCTTCGGCTTCCGCAACTCCGAGGATTATGCCTTTTCCGGATCGGGCGGGCTTCCCGTCCCGACGCTCGACTATTTCACCACGCCCGAAGAGCAGTTCATGTTCTGGGACGAGGTGCACCCGACCGAGGAATTCCACGACATCCTCGCGATCTTCGAGGCGGAAACCCTGACCCACGGCCTGACCAAGGGCAGCGACGGCGCCGATGTCGAGACCTATGGCAACGATGCCGAGTTCGTCTTCGCACTGGGCGGAGATGACGATCTGCTCCTCAGGGGCGGCGACGATGTCGTGCTTGCGGGCTACGGGAATGACACGGTCGCGGGTGAGCGCGGCTCCGACCTGATCGGAGGCGGCAAGGGGAACGACCTGATCGACGGCAATCGCGACAGCGACCTGCTGGCGGGTAATGACGGCAACGACACGCTGCGCGGCGGCGGGGGGAACGACATCCTGATCGACGGGAACGGGTCGAACCGCGTCTTCGGCGGCAGCGGCAACGATCTCTTCATCTTCACGGAAGAAGAACTCTTCGGCCGCGACAGCAACGACACCGACATCCTGAACGGCGGGCGTGGCTTCGACACGCTGGTTCTGCGCCTGACCGCCACCACGAAGGCGCTCGCCGATCTGGACCGGTTCTTTTGGGGCGACGGCTCGGCGGTCTTCGACGATCTCGGCCTGAACGTCTCGAGCATCGAGCGCTATGTCTTCGTGGGACGGGATGAAACGCCGGATCTGTCCCTGAACGGGGATCAGACGGCGCTGCTCGAGCAAGCGGAGCTGTGGAACTTCATTTGATCCGGGCGCGTCTCTCGCTCCATGCGAGGGACGCGGTTTCGTGCAAAAGTCGGATAGGCGATCGCTGGCGAACTACGCCGGATGCCTTCTCACCTGTCGGTCAGAGACGTCAATTAAAGTGAGGCCCGGCTGCGAGCCATGACCTCCCAGCCGGGCAATCTCAGTGGACGGTCACCGGCGCAAGGTCGTTCTGGCGGGCGAGGACGAAGGCGAGCTTCCGGTCCTTGACCAGAGCCAGCCGCTCGCCGTCGGCGCGATGGACCGCATAAAGCGTGTCCTGCCCCATCGCCTGCTCCTTGACGTCCTCGGGAAGGTCGGCGACCGAGACGGGACGGACATAGACCACCCGGCCCTCGTCGAGCTGCGAGAAATCGTATTTCGTATGCATCAGCCTTACCCCTTCCTGATCTGTATGGTCTGAACGACGGTCTCCGGCTCGGCGACCGTCAGGTCGACATGCAGCAGCCCGTTTTCGAGCACCGCGTCACCGACCTCGACGCCATCGGCCAGAACGAAACTCCGCTGGAACTGGCGCGCGGCGATGCCCCGGTGCAGGAACACCCGCGCCTCGGCCTCTTCGCGCTGCCGCCCGCGGATCACGAGCTGGCGATCCTCGACGGTGATCGAGAGGTCGCCCTCGGCGAACCCTGCCACGGCAAGCGTGATCCGGTAGGACCTGTCGGAGGTCTGTTCGATGTTGAAGGGCGGATAGCCCTCTGCGGATTTCGCCGTCCGCTCAAGAAGGCGTTCGAGCTGTTCGAAGCCGAGCATGTGAGGGTAAGACCCCAGGCTCATCTTGGTCATAGACGCATCCTTTGTGTAAGCGACCGTCAGTCTGGGCCCCTGTCGGCGACCCGTTGAGACGAATATGGGGTCGATGCCGCGATCCCGCAAGAGACGAGCCGGGAACACAAAGCTTTGCCCGCGCGGCGAGAATCGCTATCCTGTTCTCCCGAGGCCGCCACAATGGAAGATGCGACCGCCATGAATGTGCCCCGCGAAATCGCCATGAAGACCGACGAGGTTCTCCGCGTCGAGCTCGAGGTGTTCCGCCGCGAACACCGCGATCTTGACGAGGCGATCCGCGCGCTTCAGGCCACCGGCACCTTCGACCAGCTGACGCTGCAACGCCTCAAGAAGAAGAAGCTGCAGCTCAAGGATCGGATCTCGCTGATCGAAGACCGACTCCTCCCCGACATCATCGCCTGATATCCGGGCACTGCCTGCCGTTGCGAAAGCCGCCGCGCCCGCTATAACCCGGCCTCCAGAACCTGAAGGAGCGCGCGATGGCCGAAGAGTCCCCGCAAGTGGGCATCATCATGGGCAGCCAGTCCGACTGGCCGACCCTGCAGGAAGCCGCGACCATCCTGGACGAGCTCGGCATTTCCTACGAGACGCGCATCGTCTCGGCGCATCGCACGCCCGACCGGCTTTGGGACTACGGCAAGACCGCCGCAGGACGCGGGCTCAAGGTGATCATCGCCGGGGCCGGCGGCGCGGCGCATCTGCCGGGCATGATGGCGTCGAAGACCCGGGTGCCGGTCGTCGGTGTCCCGGTCCAGACCAAGGCGCTCTCGGGAGTCGACAGTCTCTATTCCATCGTGCAGATGCCGCGCGGCTTTCCGGTCGCGACCATGGCCATCGGTGCCGCCGGTGCGGCCAATGCGGGCCTGATGGCCGCGGGCATCCTGGCCGTGTCGGACCCGGCCCTGGCCGAGCGTCTCGACGCGTGGCGCGCCGCGCTCTCCGCCTCGATCCCCGAAGAGCCCCTGCGCGACTGAGCGCCCCCCCCCTCGCAAGCCCGGAGCCCCGACATGAGCGTTCAGCCCCTCCCCATCGGCAGCACGATCGGTATCATCGGCGGCGGCCAGCTTGGCCGGATGCTTTCGGTCGCGGCGTCGCGGCTCGGGTTCAAATCCCATATCTTCGATCCCGCAAGCGACGCTCCCGCCGCCCAGGTCGCCCATCGCCTGACCGCCGCGCCCTATGACGCCGCGGACGCGCTCAAGGCCTTTGCCGCCAGCGTCGATGTCGTCACCTATGAGTTCGAGAACATTCCGACCGACGCGCTCGATCTGCTCGAAGCCGCCCGCCCGGTCCGCCCGGGGCGCGAGGCGCTCCGGATCAGCCAGGACCGCCTGACCGAGAAGGACTTCCTCTCGGCGCTCGGCCTCAGAACCGCGCCTTACGCGGATATTCCCGACGCCGCCGCGCTCGAAGCCGCGATGGCGACGATCGGCACACCGGCGATCCTCAAGACCCGCCGCTTCGGCTATGACGGCAAGGGACAGGCGCGGCTCTCCGGACCCGAGGACGCCTCGGCCGCGCTGGCCGAGATGAAGGGCGCGCCCGCGGTTCTGGAAGGTTTCGTCGAGTTCTCCTCCGAGGTTTCCGTGATCGCGGCCCGCGGCGTGGGCGGCGAGACGGTCTGCTTCGATCCCGGCGAGAACGTGCATCGCGACGGGATTCTGCGCACCACGACGGTTCCGGCCCGCCTGCCCGCGAAACTCACGCAGGACGCCGTGCTCCTGGCCGCGAAGATCCTCTCCGCGCTCGACTATGTCGGCGTGATGGGCGTCGAGCTTTTCGTCACCAGGGACGGTCTCGTGGTGAACGAGATCGCGCCGCGTGTGCATAATTCCGGCCACTGGACCCAGCAGGGCTGCGCCGTCGACCAGTTCGAACAGCATATCCGCGCGGTCGCGGGATGGCCGCTCGGAGATGGCCGCCGCCACGCCGACGTGGTGATGGAGAACCTGATCGGAGACGACATGGAGCGGGTCCCGGACCTTGTCCGCCAAGCGGACACTGCGCTGCATCTCTACGGCAAGGCCGAGACGCGGGACGGGCGCAAGATGGGCCACGTGAACCGCATCCTGCGCGGCTGACCCGCGCCGTTCAGGCCTGCAGGAGCCGCGTCGCCACGGGCCCACTGGCA
Organism: Litorisediminicola beolgyonensis; assembly: GCF_042679605.1. Classification (NCBI taxonomy): domain Bacteria; kingdom Pseudomonadati; phylum Pseudomonadota; class Alphaproteobacteria; order Rhodobacterales; family Paracoccaceae; genus Litorisediminicola; species Litorisediminicola beolgyonensis. The sequence continues at coordinate 117,293 of NZ_JBHTMU010000005.1, read as the reverse complement.
TAGCTGACCACGCCGCCAGCAACCGTCATCGCCACGCGATCCTCGGCATCGAGCACCAGAAGATCTGCGCGCATGCCCAGCTCGATCCGCCCACGATCCTTGAACCCCATGACCCGGGCCGGACCTTCCGACACAAGCCGCCAGGCGGAGGTCCAGCCGATCTCGGAGACCAGCGACAGCGCCGCGAGCCGTGGTGCGGGATAGTGGTAGTCCGAGGCCAGCGCGTCGCAGAGACCCTCGCGAATGATCTCATGCGCCGAGACGTTGCCCTTGTGCGATCCCGCCCGCATCACGTTCGGCGCGCCCATGACCACCGCGTCCCCGGCCGTGCGGGCGGCACGCGCCGCGTCGAGGGTTTCGGGAAACTCCGCCACATGCGCCCCGCGCGCCCGCATCGCCGCGCGATCCTCATCCGTGCGGTCGTCATGGCTTCCAAGCCGCACGCCGCGCGCAACCAGCCTCTGCCCGAGCGCGTCGAGCGCCGATGGCACCTCGTCGTGCCGATCGTGCAGAGCCTGCATCAGCGCCAGATGCGCCTCCGGGCTGCGTCCGGATTTCAGCGCCTGTCCGGTCAGCTGCTTCGGGCGACGGCCCTCGGCGAGGCGCGCATGCTGCAGGTGATCGTTGAAGACAACGTAGTCGATGCCCCTCAGCGCCACGATGCTCTCCGCGCGCGCGAACTCGTCCAAGAGGTGCGTCTCGAGGCGCAGTTGCATGTGCAGATCCGTCGGAACGCTGCCCTGCAACGCCGCGACCGCTTCGAAGACGCGCTCGGCGAAATCCGGGCCGCGCATACCGCCCTCCCAGCTCCAGAACTGCGCGATCCAGGCGGTGGTGATCCCGTTGGAAGCGAGCTCCGCCTCGGTCGCGAGGATGCCCTGCCCCACATCGCGCAGCGCGCCGCGCCGGGGCGCGACATGCCGCTCGAACCCATCGCCGTGGAGATCGACGATCCCGGGAAGAACGCGGAACCCGGAGAGATCGACCTCCTTCAAGTCGCCGCCATCGCCCTGGATCCTGCCATCGGCGATCGAGAGATCGCCCTGCTCGAACCCGGTCTCGAGAAGCAACTCCGCCCCGGTGAAGCGTGCCTCGATCATTCCGGGCACCCTTCGAACAGGCATTCGGCGTCGAGAAGCGTGTCGAGCCAATCCGCGTCGGGATCGAACCGGCCGTCCCGCAGGAACAGGAGGACCTGCGCCATGACCTCGGGCGATTGCATGATGAAGGTATGGGTCAGCGGCAGCACGAGGAAATCGCTCATGCCCGCGACCTGCGTCGAAGCCACCGAGACCTTGCCGTCATCCTCGCCCGGTATGAGCTGCGAGTAGACCGGGTTCAGGGACAGCGTCCCGGCGATAACACCCAGCTCGAAATCGACGGGCGGCAGGCTGTTCGGAACATCCTCGGGGCCGGTGCCGAGCTCCTGCCCCGCGGGGCCGTTGATCCACTGGAACAGCTCGAGCCCGCCCAGCTCGTCCACCAGTTCGCTGCCGTGATTGGGCGGGGCCAGCATCACCACCCTGCCGAGCCGCTCGAGATGGGTCTCGGCCAGCCAGACCCGCAGGAGAATCCCGCCCATCGAATGGGTGACGAAATGCACGCGCGCCTCGCCGCACTCCGCGACGGCATCCGGCAAGGTCTCCTGGACCAGGACCTCGATCCGCGCCTCGGTCGACGGATAGGTCGGCACGACGGTCTGGAACCCGGCCGCCTCCAGGACCCCGGCCATCGGCAGGAAGCTCAGGCCGCTGCGGGCGAGCCCGTGCAGCAGCACCACACAATCGGCGCGCACCGGGGCGGCGAGAAGGATCAGGAGACAGGCAAGGCGCAACATCCGACCGGACATAGACCGGCACGCGGCGCTTGGCGAGCCTCAGCGGCGGCGCGGCAGCACCGAGAGCGCGACGCCCCCGAGCACGATCCCCGCGGCCAGAAGCGCCTGAGCCGAGATTGCCTCGCCCAGAAGTACCGCTCCGCCGAGGATCGCGATCACCGGCACGGTCAATTGCGCGACCGCCGCGGCGCTGGCGGTGAGCTTCGGCAGGACCGTGTACCAGAGCGCGTAGCCCAGCCCCGAGGTCACAGCCCCCGAGAGCACCGCGAGCGCCAGCCCCGAGGGTGCGCCGGAGGGCAGACCGTTTCCGACAACGAGCCCGAGGATCAGACCCAGCGGCGCGGCGAGAATGAAGTTCGCGGCGGTGCCCGACAGCGCGTCACCCGCGTTTCGGCCCGCCAGCGAATAGACGCCCCAGCCGATCCCGGCGAGCGCCATCATCAGACCATGGAGCGGCGAGACCCCGAGCGCGCTTCCCGGCAGCAGGAGCCAGACGAGACCGGCAAAGGCGATGCCCGCCCCGGCCCAGCGCTGCGGCTGGGGACGCTCTCCGCCAAGAAGCGCGCCTGCGAACATCGTGACCTGCACCGTACCGAAAAGGATCAGCGCGCCGAGACCGGCATCGAGCGCGAGATAGGCGGTGGAAAACCCGTAGATATAGGTCAGAAGCGCCAGCACGCCGACCGCCCGGAGGCGCCCGCCAAGCGGGACGCCGCCGCGAAAGGCCCAGGTCAGCCCCGCCAAAGTGACCGCGCCCGCGAGCAACCGGACCGTGCCGAAGCTGACCGCGTCTATTCCGCCGCCGACCAGGCCCGCCCGGTTCAGCACCGAGTTCGCCGCGAAGGCGATCATCGTCAGCGCGGTCAGCAGGACAGGCCGCATCATGCGTCGCCGAAGGCCTTGGGATAGACGAGGCGCGTGCCCGGCGTCGCAGGCGGACCGGCGACCAGCGTATGGGCAAGGTCATAGGGGGTCTCGAGACCCTTGGCCGCGTCGCTCGAAAAGCCGCATCTGCCGTAGAAGGCCGGGTCGCCCAGCACCACGACGCTCTGCCCCGCCGCCTGCGCCCAATGGGCGATCATGCCGGTGAGCCTGCGCCCGATCCCCTGCCGCTGGCGCTCGGGCAGGACCGCGACCGGAGCGAGACAGAGCCAGCCCGCGGGCTCCCGCATCGAGGAGAGCGCGGCATAGCCCACGATTTTCGCACCCTCCGTCACCACCTGCTCGCCCGCCATCGCGCCGGTCTTGCGGAGCGCCTTGACCAGCTGCGCCTCGTCGGGGCCGCCAAAGGCCGCGCGAAGAAGCCGGTCGATCGCCTCTTCCTCTCCCGACCTGAGTTCCCGGATGAAATCCCGTCCCGCCATCGCGCGCTCCCTTACCTCTGGGCGACGAAACCCCGACGAGCGCGCGAGGTCAACGACCGCTACCGGACCAGCTCGGAATAAAGTCGAAGCGAAAAGCCGGAACGGGCCGCAAACGCTGTTGGTCGAATACTTCCGGTACACCAGACCTTTCGGACAAAGCGCAGCGAAGGTGGGCTTTCACGCCAATCACATGGAAAGCACGATCCCGGATATCTGCGGGGGTCTCCCTCATTGCATGGCAATGGCGGATAACATTAGGCTCGAAGGAACAAGAATATTTCAGTTTTTGGGGGAATTCCGTGTTTGGCTTCTTGAAGAAACGCGGCGAGAACGCGGTCATTTTGAAAGATGGCAAGGGCAAGTACTTCCAGAAGGACATCGGCGTCGAGGCAGGATATGAACTCGGCCTCGCGCAGCTCAATTCTCGAATGGTTGATGGCTCGAAGGGAGGCGTATTCTACCTGTTGCCTCTGGCAATCCGGGACTTCAACGGAGGCGTCAGCAAAAGCTACGAAGACCTGACGCCTGAAGAACGTGGTGTGGTCGAACATCTCTACCGGGTGATTGTCCCGGGGAATGTCATTCCGCACGCAGCCCCGCCGCCGGGACCCAACGGCTTGTGGAATTCCCTGTCTGTCCAGAAGTTCTTGACCGTAAGGGGCGGTTGGAAATTCAAAGCCAGGCCGCTTCTGGGACCTGTCGGAGACGATTTCGTAAACAAGCGCGTCCCACGGGAGGCGATCCTGTCGATGGTGGAGGAAATTCTGTCGTTCACTCCGAAAGAAGAGCGTGTTTCCTTCGATCTGACAGACAGTGATGGATTGAAAGCTGCGAAGGAGACCCGCGATCCGCATATCTTCCACCATATGGCGGTTTATGCTGCAGCGTATGATCCAGATCCGGAACGGCTGTTAACCTGGTTGATCGGCCAACCTGAATTGGATCGCGGCACGGCCGCGTGGCTTATCGACTATCTGGGCTTGGACGCATGGATTTCCGGTATTGCTCCGGAGCATGGTGTCATGGGTGCCCAAGGAGCGGAACGGGTTCTCAGGCAGATTTGCGTCAGAGCCGACGAGCGCGGCTTCCAAGCGGATGTGGTTGGCCTCGACCCCGGCATTTCGTTCGGCAAACTGGAAGAAGCCCACGCAAAAAACGGCATGCCCAATGGCGTTCCCTGGCCAGCGTCGATTGTGAACTCGCCCTATCCGGAGTTTTCGCCAGGACCCTATGACGTCGGTGAGGATGGGGTGCTTGTTCAGTATTAGGGCCACTGCCTGCTGGCCGTTGCGCCGAACATGCCGCGTGTCTGAACGACTGTGCCGACGTTGATCGACACTGCTGACAGTGCGGTTTGTCCGCATGGCAGATCAACGCTTTTTACGGCCGAGAACGAAAAAGGCCCGGCGTTTCCGCCGGGCCTCTCGCTGTCCTGTCGGACAGGCGGATGATTACATCATGCCGCCCATGCCGCCCATGTCGGGCATGCCGCCGCCGGCGCCTGCGCCGTCTTTCTGCGGCTTGTCTGCCACCATCGCTTCGGTGGTGATCAGCAGGCCTGCAACCGAGGAGGCGTCTTCCAGCGCGGTGCGGACGACCTTGGCCGGGTCGATGACGCCGAACTTGAACATGTCGCCATATTCGTCGGTCTGGGCGTTGTAGCCGAACTTGACGTCGTCGCTCTCGCGGATCTTGCCCGCAACGACGGAGCCGTCGACACCGGCGTTCTCGGCGATCTGGCGCAGCGGCGCCTCAAGCGCACGGCGCACGATGGCGATACCGGCGTTCTGGTCGCTGTTGGCACCGGTCAGGCCTTCGAGACCCTTGGCGCCCTGCACGAGGCTGACGCCGCCGCCGACCACGATGCCTTCCTGAACGGCCGCGCGGGTCGCGTTCAGGGCGTCATCGACGCGGTCCTTGCGCTCTTTCACTTCGACCTCGGTCATGCCGCCGACGCGGATGACGGCGACGCCGCCTGCGAGTTTGGCAACCCGCTCCTGCAGCTTCTCGCGGTCGTAGTCAGAGGTGGTCTCTTCGATCTGGGTGCGGATCTGGGAGACGCGCGCCTCGATCTCGGCCTTCTCGCCAGCACCGTCGACGATGGTGGTCTCGTCCTTAGTGATCGACACTTTCTTGGCCGAGCCGAGCATGTCCATGGTGACGCTCTCGAGCTTCATGCCGAGGTCTTCCGAGATCACCTGGCCGCCGGTCAGGATCGCGATGTCCTGCAGCATGGCCTTGCGGCGATCGCCGAAGCCCGGTGCCTTGACGGCTGCGATCTTCAGACCGCCGCGGAGCTTGTTCACCACGAGGGTCGCGAGGGCTTCGCCTTCGACGTCTTCCGCGATGATGAGAAGCGGCTTCTGCGACTGGATGACCGACTCGAGGAGCGGCACCATCGGCTGCAGCGACGAGAGCTTCTTCTCGTGCAGCAGGATCATGCAGTCATCGAGCTCTGCGATCATCTTGTCGGCGTTGGTGACGAAGTACGGCGAGAGGTAGCCGCGGTCGAACTGCATGCCTTCGACGACCTCGACCTCGGTCTCCATGCCCTTGTTCTCTTCGACGGTGATCACGCCTTCATTGCCCACGCGCTGCATGGCGTCGGCGATCTGGCGGCCGATGGTCTCTTCGCCGTTGGCGGAGATGGTGCCGACCTGGGCGACCTCGTCGGAGTTCTCGACCTTGCGCGATGCACCCTTGATGTGCTCGACGACCTTGGCGGTTGCCAGGTCGATGCCGCGCTTGAGGTCCATCGGGTTCATGCCGGCGGAGACGGCCTTGACGCCCTCTTTGACGATGGCCTGGGCCAGCACGGTCGCGGTGGTGGTGCCGTCACCGGCTTCGTCGTTGGTGCGGGAAGCGACTTCCTTCACCATCTGGGCGCCCATGTTCTCGAACTTGTCCTCGAGCTCGATCTCTTTGGCGACCGACACACCGTCCTTGGTGATGCGGGGCGCACCGAACGACTTGTCGAGAACAACGTTGCGGCCTTTCGGGCCGAGGGTCACCTTCACCGCGTCGGCGAGGATGTTGACGCCGCGCAGCAGACGGTTGCGGGCATCGGTATCGAATTTGACGTCCTTGGCAGACATTCTCGATTACTCCTGAATTCTTGTATTGAGGGAAAAGCTGTCGGGGGAGCGGTCAGCTTACGCGGCCTTCGCTGCCGCCGCGTCCTCGATGATTCCGAGGATGTCGCTTTCCTTCATGATGAGCAGCTCTTCGCCGTCGATGCTGACTTCGGTGCCCGACCACTTGCCGAACAGAACCTTGTCGCCGGCCTTCACGGCCATCTCGATCAGCTCGCCCGAGTCCTTACGGGCGCCTTCGCCGCAAGCCACCACGACGCCCTCTGCGGGCTTTTCCTTGGCGCTGTCGGGGATGATCAGACCACCCTTGGTCTTCTCGTCGCTCTCAACGCGACGCACGAGGACGCGGTCATGAAGCGGTTTGAATGCCATCTTCGAGTCTCCTTGGCTCAAAGTTTATCTCTGGGACCAGCGGGTCCGCTCGGGATCCGCCGGGCGTTAGCACTTACCCTGATCGAGTGCTAACGGCGTCGAGGTAAGGAAGCCGCGACCTTCTGTCAACACGCGCCCGTGAGATTTTTTGCGCGCCAGACGGGGCACCGAGGCCGCTTGACAGGTGCCGTGTCGAAGGTGGCAGCGAGGGAGGCTTACCTTGGGTCATCCCGGCAGGAAGACCGCTTCCCTCAGGCGTCTTCCCAGCTTCCGGCCCAGTGGACAAGCCCGGCCTGCCCTGCCTCGGTCAGCGCATAGACCCCTGTCTCGACACGCGAAAACCAGCCGTAGTGATTGTCGCGCATGATCCGCGTTGCCATTGCGACGCCCGTCGCCTTGACCACGTCGCGGCCCCGCGCGGGTCCGGTCTCGGCCAGATGCGCCGCGCAGACCAAGGCATCCTGACGGTAGCCGGTGACAAGCCCGTGCCGCGTGGCCCCGCCATCGTTCGGATCGCCGCGCAACCGGTCGAAGGCGCTTTTCAGCGCGGTGCCAGCACGCGCGTTCCGGCGGGGCGCGTAGGGCCCGGGCTCGCAGATTACGTCGACCTTGCCGTCGGGCCTCACGGTCAACAGCCCGAGCCCGAGCCTGCGGCAGAGCGTGCGGTTCTCCGCGAGGACCCGCCGCGCGCGCGGTCCGCGCGGGCGCGGCACCGCGAGGTAGACCTGCGGCGTCGCGCTCAACCGGGCCACCGCCTGGTGATAGAGCTTGAGCGACAGGCCGAGCTTGAGCTCGACCACCACCGGATCGTCGCCGTCGCGGCAGGCGACCAGATCGGCGGCACCGACCTCGCCCTTCACTATGTATCCTGCCCGTTCGAACAGCGCCTTGACCGGCGCGTAGAGGTCCTGCTCGCGTGTCATCCCCCAAGTCTCGCGCGGCGCCTTGCCGGTGACAAGATCCGCCTCTAGCCTGAACGCGTTTCCCCTGCACCTCCCGGAGCCTTCGCCATGCGCCGTCTCGCCTGTTTGCTTGCCCTGCTCTTTTCCGCCAGCGCGCTTGCCGCCGCGCCCTGCCAGGGCACCGACCTGCGCCCGACGCTGACCGAGAGCGAGCGCAGCGAAATCGACGCCGCCGTCGCGGGCCATCCCTACATGACCGGCAACCACTGGATCGCGCGCCGCGGGGACACGACGCTGCATCTGGTCGGAACGATCCATGTCGACGACCCGCGGCTCGATGGTGTCGCCCAGCGCCTTGGCCCGGTGCTCGAGAGCGCCGATCTGCTGCTTCTGGAGATGACGCTCGAAGACCAGGAGACGCTGCAGACCGAGCTGATGAACGACCCCGAACTCCTGCTCCTCGCCGACACGACGCTGCCCGAGATCATGTCCGAGGACAGCTGGCAGGCGCTCTCGAGCGCCCTGGCCCAGCGCGGCATGCCCGGGTTCATGGCGGCCAAGATGCGGCCCTGGTATCTGGCGATGATGCTGTCGCTGCCGTCCTGCGCGCTCGACGGCGCGCAGGCGGGCAAGTCCGGCCTCGACCAGCGCCTGGCCGAAGCGGCCGAGGCGGCCGATGTGCCCACGGCGGCGCTTGAGGATTTCCGGACGATCTTCCGGACCTTCAACGCCGCCCCCATCCCCGAGCAGATCGAGATGCTGGAAGCCGCGCTCTACGCCGCCGACGAACAGGGCGACGGGCTCGCCACGCTGCGCGCGGCCTATTTCGACGAGCAGATGGGCGAGAGCTGGGCGCTCTCCAAGGTGATCGCGCGACGCCATTCGCAGCAGAGCCGCGAAGAGATCGACCGCAGCTTCGACGAGATGGAAGAAGGCCTCCTGATCGCCCGCAACCAGGATTGGATGCCGGTGATCCTCGAGGCCGCCGAGGAGTACGACCTTGTCGTGATCGCCTCGGGCGCGGCGCATCTGCCCGGGCCGCACGGCCTCCTGACGCTCTTGGAGGCCGAGGGCTTCACCCTCGAACGCGCCCCCTTCTGAGAGCGGACGGAGGAACGCCCCTCCGTCCTATCAGCACTCTCAGCCGCTCAGGCCGCCAGCCCCCGCCCCTTCAGAAGCGCGTCGACCCCCGGCATGCGGCCGCGGAAGCCCATGTAGAGATCCTCGGCCTCGGCCGAGCCGCCCTTGGACAGCACGAACCGCTCGAGCCGCTGCGCCACCTCCGGGTCGAACGCGCCGCCCGCCTCGGTGAAGGCGGCGAAGGCGTCGGCGTCCATGACCTCGGACCACATGTAGCTGTAATAGCCCGAGGAATAGCCGTCGCCTGCGAAGACATGCGCGAAATGCGGCGTCGCGTGGCGCATCGCGATGGCCTCGGGCATGCCCATCTCGGCCAGAACCTCCTGCTGCCGCGCCATTGCATCCGCGGGCGGCGTGCCCTCGTGGAAATCGAGATCGACGAGCGCCGAGGCGACATATTCGACCGTCTGGAACCCCTGATCGAAATTCGCGGCCTCAAGCACCGTCTCCAGCATCTCGGGCGGCATCGCCTCGCCGGTCTCGACATGGGTCGCGTAATCGCGCAGCACCTCGGGCACTTCGAGCCAGTGCTCGTAAAGCTGCGAGGGAAGCTCCACGAAATCGCGGGCGACGCTCGTCCCGGCGACCGAGCCGAACTCCACGTCCGACAGCATCTGGTGCAGCGCATGGCCGAACTCGTGGAAGAGCGTGCGCGCGTCGTCATAGGACAGAAGCGCCGCTTCGCCCGCGCCGGGCTTCGAGAAGTTGCAGACATTGACCACGATCGGCGTCTTCTCTTCGGGCCGCCGCGCCTGCATGCGCATTGCCGAGCACCAGGCGCCCGAACGCTTCGAGGCGCGCGCGAAGTAGTCGCCCACGAAGACCGCCACATGGCGCCCGTCCCGGGTCACGTCCCAGGCGCGGCAATCGGGATGGTAGAGCGCCGCGTCGAGCGGCTCGAACTCGAGCCCGAAGAGCCGCGTGGCGCAGCCCATCGCCGCCTCGAGCATCCTGTCGAGCTGGAGATACGGCTTCAGCCCCTCCTCATCGAGATCGAACTCGTCCTTGCGCCGCTTCTCGGCGTAGTAGCGCCAGTCCCAGGGCATCAGCGCACCGTTATAGCCGTCGGCCTGCATCCGCGCCTCAAGCGCCTCGGCATCGGCCAGGGCGCGGGCCTTGGCGGGCTCCCAGACCTGCATCAGGAGAGACCGCACCGCTTCGGGGGTCTTGGCCATCTCGGTCTCGAGCTTGTAGGCCGCGAAGCTCTCGTAGCCCAGAAGCGCGGCCCGCTCGCGGCGCAGCTCGAGGATCTCGTTGGCGATGGCGCGGTTGTCGGTCTCGCCGCCATTCGCACCGCGCGAAGTGAAGGCGCGCCAGGCCCGTTCGCGCAGATCGCGCCGCGGCGAAAACTGCAGGAACGGCACGACGAGCGACCGGGAGAGCGTGATCACCGGCCCCTCTGCCCCGCGCTCGGCCCCTGCCGCACGCGCCGCCGCTTTCAGGAATCCGGGAACACCGTCGAGATCGTCCTCGCTGAGCTCCATCTGCCAGCTCGCCTCGTCCGCCAGAAGGTTCTGGGTGAATTGCGTGCCCAGCACCGAAAGGCGCGACTTGATCGCCCGCATCCGCTCGGCCTCGCCGCCGGACAGACCCGCACCGGCGCGCACGAAGCTGCGATGGGTGAGCATCAGCACGCGCGTCTCCTCGGGAGACAGGCCGAGAGCATCGCGCCCGTCCCAGAGAGCCGCCACGCGGGCGAAGAGATCAGCATTGCTGGTGATCTCGGAATAATGCTCGGCGAGCTTGGGCGAGAAATCGCGCTGCAATTCCTGCCGCCGCGGCGTGCTGTCGGCGCCCGCAAGCGAGAAGAAGACCGACAGGACCTTGTCGAGCGCCCCGCCTGCGCCTTCGAGCGCGACGATGGTGTTCTCGAAGCTCGGAGGCTCCGGGTTCTGCGCAATCGCCGCGATCTCCGCCAGGTGTTCGATCCGCGCGGTCTCGAAGGCGGTCGGGAAATCCTCGTCCGAGATGGCATCGAAGGGCGGCAGGCCGAACGGGGTCGTCCAGTCGGCGAGAAGCGGGTTGGCCATGAAGATCTCCTGAAGCGTTTCGCCAGAGGTAAGCGCTCCGCCCCCGGACGACAACGTCCGTCAGCCGATCCGGGAGCCGCCTCCGCAGACCGCGCAATCGGCGCGGCGCTTCAACGCGATCTTGCGGGTTTCGCCCCAGAGCGCGTCGTAGATCAGCATCTCTCCCCGAAGCGGCTGTCCCGCTCCGGTCACGAGCTTCACCGCCTCGACCGCCATCATCGCGCCGATCACGCCCGGCAGCGGTCCGATCACCCCGGCTTCGGCGCAGGACGGCGCGAGCCCGGCGGCGGGCGGTTCGGGGAAGATGCAGGCGTAGCAGGGCGCGCCCGAGGCCGGATCGAAGATCGACAGCTGCCCCTCCCACTGGCTGAGCGCGCCCGAGACGAGCGGCCTTCCTGCCGTCACGCAGGCCGCGTTCGCGCGGTAACGCGTGTCGAAATTGTCGGTCCCGTCGAGGACGAGATCGTACTCGGCCACCAGCTCTTCGGCGATCTCGTCATCGAACCGGCGATGATAGGGCTTGATGTCGACATAAGGGTTCAGCGCCTTGAGCGCCTTTTCGGCCGAGAAGACCTTGGGCTGGCCGATGGCGTCGTCTCGGTGGATGACCTGGCGTTGCAGATTGGCGTTCTCGACCACGTCGTCGTCGATCACGCCGACAGTGCCGACGCCCGCGGCGACCAGATACTGCAGCGCCGGAGCGCCCAGGCCGCCCGCGCCGATGACCAGCACCTTGGCCTCCTTGAGCGCCTTCTGGCCGGGTCCGCCGATCTCGCGCAGCACGATATGGCGCGCATAGCGCTCCAGTTCCGCGGGACGGAAGATGCCGCCCCGCGGCGCCGGTGTCTCTGCCGCCTCGCGCGCTTCGGCGCGCGCTTTCAGGCGGCGCAATCCCGCGCGGTAGAAGAGCGCAAGCGCCAGGAAACCGCCGAGGATCAGCCACTCGGCCGCGCTGCCGCCGGTCGCCTCGCGCAGGGGATGGCCTGCCGGAAAGATGATCTGTACCGCGAGAACCGCGACATAGAGAAGGCCCAGCATCAGGACGCGCGCCTGTCGCGGCGCGCCCATCACATGCCCCACGCCCCAGAGCGCCGCACCGAGACCCAGCACCAAGACCATCAGCCGCGCCCCGTCGAGCCGAACCCGCCCGCGCCGCGCGTGGTGTCATCCAGCGTCTCGGCAATGGTGAACCGCGCTTGCACGACCGGCGCGATCACGAGCTGCGCGATCCGGTTTCCGTGGCGGAGCGTCACCGGCTCCTGCCCCGCGTTCATCACGATCACGCCCAAGGGGCCGCGATAGTCGCTGTCGATGGTGCCGGGCGCGTTGGGAAGCGTGAGCCCGTGTTTCAGCGCAAGCCCCGAGCGCGGCCGCACCTGCGCCTCGAAGCCCGGAGGGATGGCGATCCTGAGACCGGTCGGCATCAGCGCGCGCGCCCCCGGCAAAAGCGTCACCTCGCCCCTGTCGGCAAGGTTGGCGCGCAGGTCCGCCCCCGCCGCGCCGGAGGTCGCGTAGACCGGCAGGCCCAGAGACTGGTCGGCCTCGTCCGTCCAGGCGAAGAAAACCTCGACCACGCCCGTCACCCGGCCTCCAGCGCCTCGGCGATGCGGCGCGCGAGCCGCGAGGCGACCTCGGTCTTGGTCATCCGCGGCCATTCCTCGGCGCCCGCGTCCGAGATCAGCACGATCGCATTCTCGGTGCCGCCCATGATCCCGGTGCCCGCCGAGACATCGTTGGCGAGGATCCAGTCGCAGCCCTTCCGCGCGCGCTTCTCGGTGGCGTGGCGGATCACATCGTCGGTCTCCGCCGCGAAGCCGATGACAAGCGCGGGCCGTGAATCTTCCAGACCAGCGACGGCTTTCAGGATGTCGGGGTTCTCGGCGAACTCGAGCACCGGAAGGCCGCCCGCGGTCTTCTTCATCTTGGAGGTCGCCTCTTTCGCAACGCGCCAGTCGGCGACCGCGGCGGCGAAGACCCCGGCATCGGCGGGCAAGGCCGCCATGACCGCGTCATGCATCTGGCGCGCCGTTTGAACCTTCACGAGCGTCACGCCTTCGGGCGGCGGCACCTCGGCGGGGCCGGTCACGAACACGACCTCCGCGCCCAGCGCGACCAGCGCGCGTGCGATGGCCGTGCCCTGCGCGCCCGAGGACCGGTTGGCGATGTAGCGCACCGGGTCGATGGGCTCGTGCGTCGGCCCCGAGGTCACGACGATGCGCCGCCCCGCGAGAGGTCCGCTGGCAAGCCGCGCCTCGATGGCCGCGACGATCTCCAAAGGCTCGGCCATGCGCCCGGGCCCATGTTCGCCGCAGGCCATGTCACCCGAGTTCGGGCCGACGACCGCGACACCATCTCCCTGCAAGGTGGCGAGATTGCGCTGGGTCGCGGGATGCTCCCACATCCGCACGTTCATCGCCGGGGCGATCAGGACCGGCGTGTCGGTCGCCATGAGAAGCGTCGAGGCCAGGTCGTCCGCCTGCCCGCCCGCCATCTTGGCCATGAGGTCGGCGGTCGCCGGGGCGACGACCACGAGATCGGCGACACGCGAGAGCTGGATGTGACCCATCTCGGCTTCCTTGGTCAGGTCGAAGAGATCGCGATGCGCCTCTTCTCCCGCCAGTGCCGAGACCGAAAGCGGCGTGACGAATTCTTCGGCCGCGCGGGTCAGCACGGGCGTCACCGACACGCCACGTTCGCGCAGCCGCCGGATCAGGTCGAGGCTCTTATAAGCCGCGATCCCCGCCGCGATGATCAGAAGTATGCGTTTGCCAGCCAGCATGAATGCCGTCCCGTCCGGTTCCGGTCTGCAAGTCGTAGGACGGGAGCGGTCGACGGGCAAGCGCCTCCCGGAGATCGCGGCAGAAGCCCGGCAACACGATCGCGTGGCGGGTCCAGCGTCTGAGCAGGTAGCGGCGCGACGCGATGCAGACGCGGTCGCCCGTTCGCAGATGCAGAAGCGGATCGCCGGTCGGCAAGGCCCGCCGCATGCTCTGACCCCAGGACACCACCACCAGACGCTCGGCCATGGAACCGCCGGGCAGCTGCAGCACGTCTTCCACCCGGCCGACGCTGTGCTCGACATGGGTGATCATGTCGTAGCGGATCAGCCCCGCGGCGGCGATGGCCGCAAGACATGCCAGGACAAGGGGAAAACCGCGGAACTGGCGCAGCCGGAGGATCGGGTCGGAGCGATGCATGACACCGGTCTGACCGGAGAAAGCGACAGAAGCTTGGCGCATTCCCGGCCTGCCGGTGGCGCGCGGTCAGCGGAACGCCTCGCAGGGATCGCCACGGTCGACATCCGGGGCGATCTCGACCAGATCGAACCCGCCATCGGGGTCGCCCGATCCGGTCTCGCCCTGCCCGAAACTCGCGACCGAAACCTCGGGCGCCGCGCGTTTCAGAACCGCCGGAGCGCCCCAGTCGAGCCGCGCATGACCGTTTCCGGTGATGACGACCACCGGCCCGCCCGATGCCTCCAACGCCGCAAGGGCGACCCGCGCAAGCTCGGCGTCCCGCAGGCGCTGGATCTCGACCATGCTGGGCAAGAGCTCTTCGGGAAGGGCGTCGCAATGCGCCGCGCGCTGCAGGTCCTCGCGCCGCTCCTGGTCTTCGGGCAACAGCGCCTCAGTCAACCCGAAGCGCGTCGCATCCCCGGCGAACGCCGCCGCGCCGCCGGTCTCCATCGCCGAACGGGCCGCCTCGCGGGGTACGGCGGCGCCGAAGACTTGCGCATCCGGAGCGGCGGCAAAGATCGGATAATACATCGCGAAATCGGGCCAGCCGCTGTCGTTCCAGCCAAGCGTGGCTTCCAAGCCAGCCTCGTCGCCGACCAGCTCTGGTGTCACGCGTCCGGCCTGCTCTTCGGTCAGCATCTCGAAGACCAGCGCCCGAGGCGCGATCTCGGCGACCAGGTCGGCCTGCCGCGCGTGATGCGCCGGATTGTCGTGCTGCTCGCCGAGGAAAATGACGTCCCTCCCCGCAAAAACGCCCCCGTCGGCAAAAGCCGCGGAGGCGATGAACATGGCGGCGAGAGACAGTCTCACACGAGGAATGCGCGCACCTCGCGCGACTGCGATTCCAGGGTCTTCCGCATCTTGGCGAAGGCTGCCGCTTCGAGCTGACGCACCCGCTCTTTCGACAACCCAAGCTCGTTGCCGAGGCTCTCGAGCGTCCGGGCATCGTCGCGCAGCTTGCGCTCGCGCACGATGAACCGCTCGCGGTCATTAAGCTGACCCATCGCGACGACGAGCCACTCGCGCAGACGTTCGGTGTCGTGGCTTTCCTCGACGAGCTCCGCCGCCTGGGCGCTGTCATCCTCGAGCGCGTCGATCCACTCGCGGCCCTCGTCATCGACCGACTGGGTGGCGTTCAGCGAATAGTCGGAGCCGGACAGACGCCCTTCCATCATCTCGACATCGTGCAGAGGAACGCCAATCTCGGTCGAGATCATCTGGCGCAGCTGGTGCCGGTCCAGAAGCTCACCCGAAGCCGCCGCCTCGCGCTCGAGTCGCGCCTGAACGCGCCGCATGTTGAAGAAGAGCGATTTCTGCGACGAGGTCGACCCGGTCCTGACCATCGACCAGTTCCGCATCACGTAGTCCTGGATCGAGGCCTTGATCCACCAGACGGCGTAGGTCGAGAAACGGACACCGCGGTCGGGGTCGAACTTGTCGGCCGCCTTCATGAGACCGAGACCGGCCTCCTGGATCAGGTCGTTCATCGGAGCGCCGTAGCGTTTGAACTTGGACGCCATGGAGATGGCGAGACGCATATAGGCGGTGATCAGTCGGTGGAGCGAGGCTTCGCAGCGGTCGTCGCGCCACGCGTAGGCAAGTTTGAGTTCGGTTTCGGCGTCGAGCAGTTCCGCCTTCATTGCACGGCGTGACAGGGTCTGATCGTTGAATGCGTCCAGTGCCATCTTCACTCCCCAAGTGAACTTTGCTGTGTCCTTATTTCGGACGCCCGGCTGTGCGGGCTTTACTCGGCGTGAACGCGCCGAACGGGAAATGGTTTCAAAAAAATTTCCGCCCCGCACTCGACAAGCGTTGGCAGAGACTTAACGCAGCGTGATGAAGTTCATCAGGAATTGTCGTTTTGCCGGGGCGCTGGAAGGGCTTAACGGTGGTCGCGGTATCGGAGATCATGTCATGCAAAACATTCTCGTTCTGGGCGACTACAGTTATTCGAGCTGGTCGCTGCGCGGTTGGCTGCTGTTCGATCGTTGGGGCATCGACGTCTCGACCCGGATGATCGATTTCTTCGAGGACGCCTCGGTCGGGGCGCGGCTCGCCGACCTGCCACCCGCCAGGACCGTTCCGACCTGGGTCACGCCCGAGGGCACGGTCATCTGGGACAGCCTCGCCATCGCCGAGGAGCTGGCCTCCCGGTTCCCGGATCGGGGCTACTGGCCCGCAGATCCCGCGGCCCGCGCCGTGGCGCGCAGCCTGTCGGCGGAGATGCATTCGGGGTTCACGACGCTCCGCTCCGACTGCCCGATGAACCTGCGCGTCGCCTATCGCGATGTCCCGGTCTCCGACGCGCTGGCCGCCGATCTTGCCCGGCTCGAGACGATCTGGAGCTTCGCGCGCGGACGGTTCGGCGTAGACGGCCCCTGGCTCTGCGGCGACTATTCCATCGCCGATGCGTTCTACGCGCCGGTCGCGGCCCGGACCGCGGGCTACGGTCTGCCGGTCAGCGAGACGGCGCAGGCCTATGTCGACGCGCATCTCTCGGACCCATCCTTCGTCAAATGGCGCGCGATGGGCCTCGCCGAGGGCGCCGATCTGCCCTGGTACGCCAAGGACTTCCCGCAGGTCGCCTGGCCCGGCCCGAGCGGCGATTAACCCCCTGCTAACCCTGTCCGGCGCACAGTCGGCGGGGTCGGTTCGGAGGGGTCATGGTGTCGCAAGCCCATACGGTCGCGTTCCTCGGCGTCGAGGCGCGGCCGGTCGAAGTGCAATGCGCGGTCACTCCGGGCATGCCCGCCTTTTCGATCGTCGGCCTGCCGGACAAGGCAGTATCAGAGGCGCGCGACCGCATCCGCGCAGCACTTGCCGCGATGACCATCGCCCTGCCCTCGAAGAAGATCACCATCAACCTCGCGCCCGCCGACCTTCCCAAGGAGGGCGCGCATTTCGACCTGCCCATCGCGCTCGGCCTGCTCGCGGCCCTCGACATCCTGCCCCGCGACGCGGTGGATGGGGCCGTGGCGCTTGGCGAACTGGCGCTCGACGGACGGCTGATGCCCGTGCAGGGCGCCCTGCCCGCCGCGATGACGGCGGCGGAGGACGGGCGCTCGCTTCTCTGTCCCGCCGCGTCGGGGGCAGAGGCCGCCTGGGTCGCGGCCTGCACGGTCATCGGCGCCCGCTCGCTACTCGAATTGGTGCAACACCTGACCGGACAGGCTCCGATCGCCGCATCCGAGCCCGGGACGGTGGACGCCGGCGATCTCTCCCGCGACATCGCCGAGGTGCGCGGACAGGAACGTGCCAAACGCGCCTTGGAGATTGCCGCGGCAGGCCGTCACCACCTTCTTTTCGTCGGACCTCCCGGCTCGGGCAAATCGATGCTCGCGGCGCGCCTGCCCGGCATCCTGCCGCCGCTCTCGCCTGCCGAGGCGCTCGAGACCTCGATGATCCACTCCATCGCCGGTCTGATCGACGCGGGCGGCATCTCGCGACAGAGACCGTTCCGCGAGCCGCATCACACCGCAAGCCAGGCCGCGATCATCGGCGGCGGGCGGCGGGCCGGACCGGGTGAGATCAGCCTCGCGCATAATGGCGTCCTGTTCCTCGACGAGTTGCCCGAGTTTCCGCGCCAGGTGCTCGAGACGCTGCGCCAACCCATCGAGACCGGCGAGGTCATGGTGGCGCGCGCCAACGCGCATGTGCGCTACCCGTGCCGCTTTCTCCTGGCCGCTGCGGCGAACCCCTGTCGCTGCGGCCACCTTTGCGATCCCGAGCGCGCCTGTTCCCGCGCGCCGAATTGCGGCGAGGAGTACATGGCACGCCTCTCCGGCCCGCTGATGGACCGGTTCGATCTCAGGATCGAAGTGCCCCCGGTGTCGATGTTCGATCTCGAGCGACCGCCCGAGGGCGACAGCTCGGCAGTGGTCGCCGCGCGGGTGGCCGATGCTCGCGACCGGCAGACGGCGCGCTTCGCAGACCATCCGGGATGCCGCACCAATGCCGACGCAAGCGGCACGCTTCTCGACGAGATCGCCGAGCCGGACACGGAGGGCAAAGCGCTGCTCCTGCGCGCGGCGGACCGGCTGGGGCTGTCGGCGCGGGGCTATCACCGCGTCTTGCGCGTCGCGCGAACGATTGCCGATCTCGACGGCGAAGACACGCTCCGGCGCGCCCATGTCGCCGAAGCCCTGTCCTTCCGCATCGTCGGGGCGCGCGAGGATTGACGGTTTAAGCTCTCAGGAGTGCGGAGAGCGCGGCCCGCGCTTCAGACCGCCGCTTCTGCGGTGAAGCGGTACTCGACATCCGAGAACCGGTCCTTCGGGAAACCGTAGAGGAAGCGCAGACCGTCGGGACCCGCGACCGTGCCGTGCTCGGCATCCGACGGGATGAAGAGCGCGACGCCCGGCGCCAGCTCATGCGCGACACCGTCGATTGTCACTGTGCCAAACCCGGTCAGTCCGAAATAGAACTCGGCAGGCTCGTGGCGGTGCGGCTTCAGCGTGCCCTCGGGGCCGAACTCGGCGACGCCCAGAACCATGCCCTGCGTCTCGGTGCGGTCCGACGAGAAGAGCGTCCGCCAGCGCACCGTTCCAAAGGCCGGATCCTCGCCGCCTTCGAGAGGCGCGTGGTCGGCATTGGCAACGACCGGCAGGGCCCGCATCAGAGCGGTCGCGTTCATCATCGGCGCCAGTTCGGCAGCCATTCCTTCCATGACGTCCTGCATCGGGCCCTCCTTGGATCACAGGGCCCGGATATCGCGGCGCAGGAGATCCGGTCGCGTCCATGAACGACGCGCTGCGCGTCGAATTCAGACGGCCTGAAAGCGACGCCATGTCGCTTTCAGATCACGCGCGGATGCGCCAGCCGGTGCGGAAGATCCACCAGATCACGCCCAGGCAGAGCGCGGTGAACGCCGCGATCGCCAGAAGAGACAACCCGACCGGCACATCGGCCAGACCGTAGAACGACCAGCGGAAGCCCGAGATCAGGTAAACCACAGGGTTGAAGAGCGCGACGGTCTGCCAGATCTCCGGCAGCATCGAGATCGAGTAGAACGCGCCGCCGAGGAAGATCAGCGGCGTCACCACTAGAAGCGGCACCAGCTGGAGCTGTTCGAAATTCCCCGCCCAGATACCGATAATGAAGCCCAAAAGCGCGAAGCTCGTGCAGGTCAGCAGCAGGAACGCCACCATCGCGACCGGGTGCTGGATGGTCACATCGACGAAAAGCGCCGCCGTCCCCAGGATCACCACCCCGATGAAGAGCGCCTTGGTCGCCGCCGCGCCCACGAACCCGAGGACGATCTCGAGAAACGAGATCGGGGCCGAGAGGAGCTCGTACATGGTGCCGATGAATTTCGGGAAATAGATCCCGAAGGACGCGTTCGAGATCGCCTGCGTGATCACCGACAGCATGATCAGCCCCGGCACGATGAAGGCGCCGTAGCTCACCCCTTCGACCTGGTCGATCCGGCTGCCGATGGCCGCACCGAAAACGACGAAATAGAGCGAGGTCGAGATCACCGGAGAGATAAAACTCTGCATCAGGGTGCGGAAGAACCGCGCCATCTCGAAGCGGTAGATTGCGCCGATCGCGGTCCAGTTCATGCCGCGTCCTCCCCGTCATGCACCAGTCCCACGAAAATCTCCTCGAGCGAGCTCTGCCGCGTCGAGACGTCCCTGAGCACGATCCCCTTCTCGGCCAGCGCCGCGATCAGCCGCGCGATGCCCGTCCGCTCCGCGGCGGTGTCGTAGCTGTAGACCAGCGCGCGGCCCTCGTCAGCGAGCGCGAGATCGTAATCCGAAAGGCTCTCCGGAATCGCGTCCAGCGGCGCCTGCAACTCGATCCGCAATTCCTTGCGCCCCATCCGCGCCATCAGCGCGGATTTTTCCTCGACGAGCAGCAGCTCGCCCTTCGAGATCACGCCGATCCGGTCGGCGATGGCCTCGGCCTCTTCGATGTAATGGGTGGTCAGGATGATGGTCACGCCATCGGCGCGCATGTCCTCGACGATCCGCCACATGTCGCGGCGCAGCTCGACATCGACGCCCGCCGTGGGTTCATCAAGAAAGAGAACGCGCGGGTCATGCGCCAGCGCCTTGGCGATGAGCACGCGGCGCTTCATGCCACCGGAGAGCTCCTTGATCTGGTTGTCGCGCTTGTCCCAGAGCGACAGTCGCTTGAGGAGCGCCTCGATATGCGCGTCGTCGCGCGGCTTGCCGAACAGCCCGCGCGAGAACCGCACCGTGTTCCAGACCTTCTCGAAGGGCTCGAGATTGACCTCCTGCGGCACGAGCCCGACCAGGGACCGCGCCTCGCGGTAGTCCGAGACCACGTCGTGTCCGCCCACGCGGATCGCTCCGCCGCTCGGCTGCGATATTCCGCAGATGCAGGAAATCAGCGTCGTCTTGCCCGCCCCGTTCGGACCGAGAAGCGCCAGGATCTCGCCTTCGCGGATCGACAGAGTCACCCCTTTCAGCGCCTCGAACCCACCCTCGTAGGTCTTCATGGCGTTGTCGATCTCAACCATTGCCGACATGCCGTCCCTCCTGCCCGCCGTTTGGCGCCAAGCTATCGCGGCTGGCGCGCGTGACAAGGCGCTGGTCCCGGGCATGCGCGCACGCTAGGACGCCGCTCATGCACAGAGCCGACCGCCCGGCCCTCGGGATCCTTCTCATCCTTCTCGGCGTGACCGCGATCTCGATCAACGACATGCTGATCAAGTCGTTGTCCGACGCTTACCCCTTGCACGAGATCGTCGCGATCCGCTCGGTACTGGGCCTGATCGTGACGCTGACGCTTCTGCGCTGGGATGGCGGGATCGGGGCGCTCAGGACCAGGACGCCGGGACTGCACCTCATGCGCGGGCTTCTGATCGTCGCGGCCAACATGACCTTCTACGCCGCGGTCGCCGTGCTGCCGCTGGCGCAGGCGACGGCGCTCTTCTTCGTGGCGCCGCTCTTCATCACGCTCCTGTCGATCCCGCTTTTGGGCGAGCGGGTCGGAGCGATCCGGCTGGCCGCCGTCGCGCTCGGGTTCCTCGGTGTCCTGGTGATGGAGAGCCCCGAGAACAGCGGAGCAGGTGCCGCGATCCTGGTCCTGCCGATCCTCGCGGCGCTTCTCTACGCGCTGACGCAGGTGATGACGCGCAAGCTTGGCCTGACCACGACCGCCGCGGCGCTTGCGGTCTATATCCAGGCGACCTTCATCCTCGTGTCGCTCGGCGTCTATCTCGTCGCCGGAGACGGCCGTTTCGCGGAAGACGTGCAATCAGACAGCCTCGTCTTCCTGCTGCGCGCCTGGAGCGTGCCGCCCTCGAGCGACTGGCCCGTCCTGGTGGGCCTTGGTCTGCTGTCCGGGCTCGTGGGCTATTGCCTCGCGGCGTCCTATCGGCTGGCCGACGCCTCGGTGATCGCGCCCTTCGAATATGTGGGGCTGCCGCTCGCGGTGCTCTGGGGCTGGCTGGTCTTCGGAGAATGGCCGACGCTCTCGACCTGGGCGGGATGCGCGCTGATCACGGCCGCGGGGCTCGTCGTCTTCCTGCGGGAGCGACAGCCGCGACCCGGCACACGGGCGCGGCTTTTCCGGCGATAGCGCTCTAGACTACGAAGAGGCCTGCCCTCAGGCCGTCGCCCGCACGGTGTCGATCATCAGCTGGACGTTCTCGGGACCCGCATCGGGCGTGATGCCGTGGCCGAGATTGAAGATATGCGGGCCGCCCCGGAACGCTTCGACCACGCGCCGCGTCTCGGAAACTAGCTGGTCGCCGCCGGTCACCATATGCGACGAGGCGAGATTGCCCTGCACGCAGCCCGAGACCTGGACATGCGCCGCCGCCCATTCGGGGCTGACACCATCGTCGAGCGCGATGCAGTCCGCGCCGATGGCCGCATGAAGCCCCTCGTAGCTTTCCCCCGCGCCGCGCGGGAAGGCGATGACCGGCAGGCCTGGATGACGGCGCTTGAGCTCTTCGGTGATGATCCGCGCCGGGCGCACCGCGAAAGCCTCGAAATCGGCACCATTCAGAGATCCGGCCCAGCTGTCGAAAAGCTTCACCACCTCGGCACCCGCCTCGACCTGCCGCGAGAGATACTCGATCGTGCCTTCGGTCAGCCGGTCGATCAGCCCTTCGAAGAGCGCGCGGTTCTCGGCCTTGAGCCCATGCGCCGGGCCTTGATCCGGCGTGCCCCGCCCGGCGATCATGTAGGTCGCGACGGTCCAGGGTGCTCCGGCGAAGCCGATCAGCGTGGTCTCCTCGGGCAGATCGCGGGAAAGATTGGCAACCGTCTGGTAGACCGGCCCGAGCGTGTCGTGGATATCCGTGACCCTGCGAAGCTTGCTGAAATCCTCTTCGGTGGTCACGGTCGAGAGACGAGGTCCCTCCCCGGTCACGAACCACAGATCGAGCCCCAGCGCCTGCGGCAAGAGCAGGATGTCAGCGAAGAGGATCGCCGCGTCGAACCCGTAGCGCCGGATCGGCTGCAGCGTGACCTCGGTGGCGAGCTTGGGATTGTAGCAGAGCGACAGGAAATCCCCGGCCTCGGCCCGTGTTTCACGGTATTCCGGCAGGTAGCGCCCGGCCTGACGCATCATCCAGATCGGCGGCGAGGGCAGGGTTTCACCGGCGAGCGCGCGCAGGATGGTCTTGGTCATCGGGTTCTCCTCTCCGGTCGGGCACTCTCGTCCCGCGTCGCAGGACACAAGTCAAGCCCGGTTGTCAGGCTGTCTGGACGCGTCTAAGCATCTGATTCATGACCCTTGCGCTCCCAACCCCCGACGCTCCGCTGAAGATCGGCACCCGAGGCTCGCCTCTCGCACTGGCCCAGGCCAACGAGACCCGCGACCGGCTGGCCACCGCGTTCGACCTGCCCTTCGAGGCGTTTTCCATCGTGGTGATCAAGACCACGGGCGACCGGATCATCGACCGGCCGCTCAAGGAAATCGGCGGCAAGGGCCTGTTCACCCGCGAGATCGAGCAGGCCATGCTGGCCGGTGAGATCGACATCGCCGTGCATTCGATGAAGGACATGCCGGTGCTGCAGCCTGAGGGTCTGGTGCTCGAGTGCTACCTGCCGCGCGAGGACCCGCGCGACGCCTTCATCTCGCCCGCCTATGGCGCCATCGCCGAATTGCCCGAAGGCGTGACGGTCGGCACCTCGTCCCTGCGCCGTCGCGCGCAGCTTCTGGCCCGGCGGCCCGATCTCGACGTGGTGGAATTCCGCGGCAATCTGCAGACGCGTCTGGCCAAGCTGGCCGATGGCGTCGCCTCCTGCACCTTTCTCGCCATGGCCGGTCTGAACCGCCTCGGCATGCACGACGTGCCGAGCCATCCGATCGACGAGACCGACATGCTGCCCGCCGTCGCGCAAGGCGCCATCGGCATCGAACGGCGCGGCGACGATGCGCGCGCCGAGGAGATGCTCGACGCGATCCACGACCGCGCCACCGGAGAGCGGCTGGCCGCGGAACGTGCCTTCCTCGCGGCGCTGGACGGAAGCTGCGAGACCCCCATCGCGGGGCTGGCGACGCTGCGGGGCGACCGCCTTTATCTTCGGGGCGAAGTTCTGCGCCCCGATGGCAGCGAAACGAATGCCGGAGAACGCGAAGGCCCTATCGCCGAAGGCGCCGAGATGGGCCGCGACCTCGCCCGCGAGCTTCTGGAACGGGCGGGGCCGGGTTTCTTCGATTGGATCGAGCCCCGCTGAGCGCGGGGCCTTACTCGGGCACCTCGAAGGTCAGCGACGCCCAGAGGCTCTCCCACTCCGCGCCGTTGGTCTCGGCCGGATCGGATTCGCGCAGGACCACCGAATCCACCAGGTATTGGTGACCGGGCGCGACGGGGATCGTCACGCGGCCCTCGCCGTCGGTGCGGTGCAGCGTGACCTCGACGGTGCCGTCCGGGGATTTGGCGAAGAGCTCGATCTGCGCGTCTGCCCGCGGCGCTCCCTCGAAGAGGACCTGCACCGGCAGCCCGTCGGCAGGATCGATCGTGTAGGGGTTCGCCTCGGCCACGATCTCGATCAGAAGGCCGCGGTCCTGATCCATGCCACCGCCGTCGCCTATGGCGATCAGGCTCTTTGCGTATCGGATGTAGCTCTCGCGCACCGGCTCGTCCGCCAGCCCGCGCTCGACCCGACGCGCGACGGCCCATTCGGCATCCTTGTGTCGCACGAAACTCTCGAAGTTCTCGACGCTGTCATAGGTCAGATCATAGGCGCGGGTCTCGTGGATCACCGTCAGAAGACCCTCGGCATCCGGCGGCACCATGTTGAGCGCGGGACGGTCACCGGGCCGGCCCTCGACAGCGACGACGGTGTCGCCCATCGCGAGATCGAAGCGCACGAAATTGGGCGGAAGGAACGAAAAGGCCGCGCCCTTGAAGTTCTCTCCGACGCGGAGATCGGCCACCGCGGGCGCGCTCGGCGCCACTGTGTAATCGACCGGCGAGATCCAGAACTCGTGGGCGGAAAGCGGTGCTGCGGCGAAGGCCAGCAGAGCGGCGAGGATGTAACGCGCGCTCATGATGCGGCCTCGCAGACCTGGCGTTGACGACCGAGACCCTCGACTTCCATCTCCAGCACATCGCCGGGACGCAGGAAGCGCGGAGGCTCCTGACCCATGCCGACACCCGAGGGCGTGCCGGTGACGATCACATCCCCGGGCAGCAGCGTCATGAACTCGGAAAGATGCGAGACGATCTGCGCGACGCCGAAATGCAGCTGCTCGGTCGAGCTGTCCTGCTGGCGCTCGCCGTTGAGATCCGACCAGATCTTCAGGGCCTGCGGATCCGGCACCTCGTCGGCGGTCACGAGCCAGGGGCCGAGCGGACAGAAGCTGTCATGCGACTTGCCCTTCACCCACTGGCCGGAGCGGCGCAGCTGGAAATCGCGCTCGGAGACGTCATTGGCTGTGGCGTAGCCCGCGACGTGATCCATCGCGGTCGCTTCGGTGACGTATTTCGCGCGTGTGCCGATGATCACCGCAAGCTCGACCTCCCAGTCGGTCTGCACCGAGCCGCGCGGGATCTCGATGGGATCGTCGGGGCCGGACAAGGACGTCGTGGCCTTCATGAAGACGATCGGTTCCTTGGGCAGCTTCGCCCCAACCTCGGCCGCGTGATCGACATAGTTGAGGCCGATGGCGATGATCTTCGAGACGCCCGCGACACAAGGGCCAAGCCGCGGAGTGCCGTCGACGTTCGGCAAGCTCTCGGGATCGAGTGCGCGAAGGCGGTCGAGCCCGTCCGGTGACAGCACGTCCCCGCCAATGTCGTCGATCTCGCCCGACAGATCGCGCAGGTTGCCCGCCGCGTCGATCAGTCCTGGCTTTTCGGCACCCTTCGGCCCGTAGCGCACAAGTTTCATGCTGCGTTCCCCATCTACTCTACTGACGGGCAGCTTAGCGCATGGGTCTGGCGCGGCAATCGCTCCCTCTGGCGGGGTCAGGCGGACCGGCGTATGCGCGCTTCGAGCTCGCGGGCCAGACCGGTCGAGCGGGCGTGCAGCTTCTTCTCGATCGTGCCGCGCGCCAGCTTGAGCGACTGCACCATGATCCGCGCAGACAGCGTCCGGGGCTGCAGAACGATGTCGATGGCCACGCGGGTCCGGCTGCGCGAGAGCGCGACAAATTCCATTTGCGTGAGCACTTCGAGACCGTCGAGCCGCGACTCGAACACCATCAGCGACGGCGGTTCGTATCGCGTCAATGTGATCTCCGCCCGGCGCTTCTTGCCGCGAAAGGTGAAGCCCGCCTCCCAGCTCGCGCCTGCCGCCGGTGCGCCCAGCGTGTCGGTCCGCCGAACATCGATTCCGCGGCGCAGGACCTGGCGCTCGATGGATTCGAAATCGCTCATCTGGGCGAATGTTTGATCGAGCGTTCCCTCGATATCCTCGCGGATCGCGAATTCCATGCCTGCACCTGCACTCTACACGTTTACCGAAATATGTCGCCTCGATCCAAACGGTCTGCAAGCCAGTTGCGCAGCAGAAACTGCGCGATGGCCCCCTTCCGTGCGGGCAGGAGCGTCTTGTCCTCGCCCGCCATCGCGGCGACGATCTGTTCCCGCGTGACCCAGCGCGCATCCTCGAGCTCCACCGGGTCGAGAACGATCTCTTCGGTTTCCGCCTCGGCGTGGCAGCCGATCATCAGCGAGGCCGGAAACGGCCAGGGTTGGCTCGCCAGGTAGCGCACCGCGCCGATCCGGATACCCGCCTCTTCCGCGACCTCGCGACGGACCGCACCTTCGAGGGTTTCGCCCGGCTCCACGAACCCGGCGAGACAGGAATACATGCCCTCCGGCCAGCCGGGCGACCGCCCGAGAAGCGCATAGGGTCCCCGCGTGACCAGCATGATCACCACCGGATCGGTGCGCGGGAAATGCGCGGCGCCGCAGGACCCGCAGCGTCTCTGCCAGCCCGCCTGCGCCATCTCCGACGCAGCGCCGCACTTGGCGCAGAACCCGTGCGAGGCATGCCAACCGATCAGCGCCCGATGGGTCGCGGCCAGTTCCGCATCCCGCGGCGACAGGCGCGTCATCACCCGGCGCAGTTCGGCGAAAACCAGATCGTCGCCCAAGAGCGGGTGACGCTGCTCACTCGGATCGGCGAAGCTGTTCAGCGCCGCCTCGTCGAGATCATCGGGCGACCATCCAAGAAGTTCACGACCGAATATCAATCCCTCGTCCTCGCGGCCGAGAAGGATCGGCGGCCCCGCCGTCTCGAACACCGGATGGTCGAGCGGCAGCCGGACGATGTCGCGGGTGTCACCATCACTGACCAGAGGTTTGCCGCGCCAGATCAGGACACTGCGGCTTCCGGGCGCTCTCATCGCCTCGGCCAGAGCCTCGGGTTGTCCGCGCAGGTCATCGGCCCGATCCAGGCCGGATCCGCCAAAGGTGACGTCTTCCGCGTGTCGCATGATCCCTCCTCGCATCCTGCGCCACGCGGCATCTGCCACGCCTTTTGTCACAACACAATCTGGAGACGCGCCCGTCGATCTATCTGAGGTTGTTAATTGCATGTCGAGATGTCACCTTAGCGCGACTACGCCCGCGACAGTCAAAAGAAGCGTTTGTTGACGAAGCCTCCGCACTCCTCTCGTCACACTGCCCCGAAGCGCCCGAAGCGCACCCTCACGGTCCGGCTGCTGGCGCTGACCGATTTGCACGGATCGCTCCTGGGCTTCGACTATCTCGCCGACAGAGCGCGCCCGGGAAGATCCCTCGCCGCGCTCCTGCCCAAGATCGCCCAAGCACGCGAGGAGGCCGATCTCTGCCTGCTCTTCGACAATGGAGACACCTTTCAGGGCACACCGCTGGCCGATCGCGCGAGCGACGCGCCGTTCGGGCCCCATCCGGTCGTCTCCGCGCTGAACGCGATCGGGGTCGATGCCGGAACGATCGGCAATCACGACCTGAATTTCGGGCTCGACAAGCTGCGGCGCACCTTGGCGGATGCGCGCTATCCCGTGGTCTGCGCGAACCTGCTCTGCCTGACGTCCGGGGGGACCTACCTGCCGCCCTCGGTGATGCTGGAGCGATCCGTGCCCGGCCTGTCGCGACCGCTCCGCATCGGTGTCACCGGAACTCTGCCGCCCGAGGTGATGGTCTGGGACGGCGACCGCCTGTCCGGCAAGGTCGACGCCATCGATCCGGTCACCGCCATCCGCCACGAAGCGAAGCGGCTGCGCCACGCGGGCGCCGACATCGTCGTCGCGCTTTGCCATGGCGGGCTCGAGGATCTGGACGGGCACCCGAGCTCGGAGCATCCGGGCCGCGCCGTCGCTGCGATCGACGAGGTGGACGCGCTGGTGCTCGGCCACGCGCATGACAGGTATCCGACGCCCGAGACCAGCGACGCCGGTCTTATCGACGGAACGCCCGTCGTCATGGCCGGAGCCTTTGGCAGCGATCTCGGAGTGATCGATCTGAACCTGGTGCAGACGCCGCGGGGCTGGCGTATCACCGGGTCACGCGCCGCGCTGCGTCCCGCCGCTCCGGTAGAGGCCCCGCTCTCCGAGGACACCCGTCGCGCCCATCTCCGGACGCGTCACCGGCTTGCGCAACAAATCGCAGAGTGTCCGGACGCGCTGACCAGCTATCTGTCCCTCGTGCGGCCTGACGCGCTCGGCGCTCTGATCGCCGAAAGCCAGACCTCGGCGGCCGCCCGGGGTTTGGCAGGCAGCGAGATGGCCGAGCTGCCGCGCGTCGCAATGGTCACGCCGTTTCGCTGCGGCGGCTCGGATGGACCCGACGCCTATGTGGCACTGGAGGCCGGACCGCTGCGCGAGCGCGATATTCTCGGCATCCTCCCCTACTCTGAGCCGCTCTGCGCCGTGGCGGTGACAGGCGCGGAGCTGCGTCAGTGGCTGGAGCGCTCCGCCAGCCTCTACGCGCAGATCGCTCCGGGCGCACAGGACGCGGGTCTTCTCGATCCTCTGGTCCCGAGCTTCAATTTCGACGCGCTCTACGGTGCAGACTGCGAGATCGACCTTGCGAGACCGCCGGCCTACCGCGCCGATGGCGCTCCGTTACAGGGCGGCGGGCGGCTGGGTGACATCCGGATCAGCGCTCGGAACCTGCAGGCGGAGGACAGGCTGATCGTTCTCACCAGCGGCTTCCGCGCCCGGGGCGGCGGGCGCTTTCCCGGGCGCGATGGGCGCGGCGTGATCTGGCGATCGGAGGTCGATACCCGCGCGATCCTGCGCGATCACCTCGTCACGCGGTCGGGCCCGATGCCATCCGCCGAAGACGGCTTCCGGTTTCGACCGCAGCCGGGAACGACCGCAATCTTCGACAGCTCCCCGAAGCTCGCGACCCAGCTGGAACCGGACAGCACGATCGAACATCTCGGCCCGACGGACAAAGGATTCGCGCGCTACAGGCTGCATCTCTGATCGGGTCACGGGTTGCGAATCTGGTGCGTTGCGCCTATCTGGACAGTGAGAGGTTGGTGCGGGCAGGCGCCTCGCCAACCCGGTCAGGTCCGGAAGGAAGCAGCCGTAACGAGCCCCGCTTGGGTCGTTTTCCAGCCTCTCACCCTTTCCCCTCTTCATCCTCGGCCAGAGCCCAGCGCATCTGCGCGCGGGTCTCGATGGCGCAGGGCCGCACCCGGCGGAGCCGTTCCAGCGCGGTGTCCGGCTCTTCTCCGAGCGCGATCATCAGCCGGAGCGCCACCGCGCCCGACCGGCCACAACCGCCCTGGCAGTGCAGCAGGACCCGCCCGCCCCCGGACAGAACCTGCGAGACCGCAGCGACGAGATCGGGCCAGACATCCATGAAATGATCGTCGGGCGTTCCGTAATCCTCGATCGGCAAGTGCACCCAGACGATTCCCGCGGCCTGCAAATCCTCGCCCAGTGTCGCCGCGCGCGCCCGGCGCAGCTCGCCATTCGAGGTGAGCGAGACGACGAGTCCCGGCTCCCAATGCAGGATATGATCGAGATCGCCGTCATAGTCGCGGGTTGCGCCCGGCACGGGTCCGATGGCGAGAATGCCGCCCGCGAGGGACAGCGCAGACAGGGTCGTCACGGGTTCAGAGGCTCCGGGCCGAGAAGGTATCGCAGTCGTTGATATCCCCGCTCCTATACCCGTTGGAGAACCAGCGCGAGCGCTGTTCCGAGGTTCCATGGGTGAAGGTATGCGGTTGCGGCACCCGGCCTGCCCGCTTCTGCAGCGTGTCGTCGCCGATCTGCCGCGCGGCGTTCAGCGCTTCGTCCAGATCGCCCGGCTCCAGAAGCCCCTCGACATAGGACGCCCAGACCCCGGCGATGCAATCGGCCTGCAGCTCGAGCCGCACGGTCGCGGCATTGGCCTCGGTTTGGCTTGCGGTCTGCCGATAGCGGTTGACCTCGGCCAGGATGCCGAGCTCGTTCTGGACGTGATGGGCGACCTCATGCGCGATGACATAGGCGGCGGCGAAATCGCCACCTGCGCCAAGCTGGCGCGCCATGGTCGCGAAGAACTCTGTGTCGAGATAGGCTTTCTCATCCGCGGGGCAGTAGAACGGGCCGGTGGCTCCGGACGCGCCGCCGCACGGCGACGAGGTGGTGCCCGAAAAGAGCACCAGGACAGGCGGCGTGTATTCGAGACCGGCCTGGTCGGGAAGGATGCGGTTCCAGACCTGCTCGGTCGTCCCGAGTACCGCCGCGGCGAACGCCCCGGCTTCTTCTTCGTCCGGCGACAAGGTGCGGTTCGTGGTGGGCGCCGATTGCTGGTCGAGCCCCTGCAGGAGCGGAGTGACGTCGATTCCCGCGAAATAGCCGACGGCGAGCACGATCAGGAGACCGACGCCGCCGATCCCTCCGACCCGCGCGCCTCCGCCCATGCGGCGGCGGTCTTCGATATTCGAGCTTCGTCTAACCCCACGCAACCGCATCTCGCACCCTCCGCTTCTGAACGCGTCCGCCTTATATAGCGTGACGTCGCTTCTGAGGCGAGAAACTGGTTCGCTGAGGGTGACCTGCTACCTTGTCGGCAATGACCGACGCGGAGATTTCCCAGACGTTGATGGCATTGGCCCGTTCGCGCGGGCCCGGGAAGAGCTTCTGCCCCTCCGAGGCGGCAAGGGCGCTGTCGTCGGACTGGCGCCCTCTGATGCCCGAGATTCGCCGCGTGGCGGCGGGCCTTCCCCTTGAGGCGACGCAGAAAGGGCAGCCGGTCGATCCGGAGACTGCCAAGGGACCGATCCGGCTGTCGCTCAGGACCGACGCATCGCCTCAGTCCCGGCGCGGATCGCGGGGATAGGTGCCGAGGATCTCGAGCATGTCGGTGAAGTAGTCGAGCTCCTCGAAGGCCAGTCGGACACCCTCGTCCTCGGGGTGGCCTTCGATGTCCGCGTAGAATTGCGACGCCTCGAAGCTGCCGCCGACCATGTAGCTCTCGAGCTTGGTCATGTTGACGCCATTGGTCGCGAAGCCGCCCATCG
Organism: Litorisediminicola beolgyonensis; assembly: GCF_042679605.1. NCBI lineage: Bacteria > Pseudomonadati > Pseudomonadota > Alphaproteobacteria > Rhodobacterales > Paracoccaceae > Litorisediminicola > Litorisediminicola beolgyonensis. The sequence goes on along the minus strand of NZ_JBHTMU010000005.1, from coordinate 86,443 downwards.
CCTTGTAGAGCGCGGCGGGGATGTTGCGGGTCTGGAAGACGAAGGTCGTCAGCATGCCATGCGCGCCACGGCGCGACATGTCGGCCGCGCGCGACATCACGAGGAACCGGGTCGTGTTGTTGCCCTCGTCCTCGATATGACGGGCGAGCACGTCGAGCCCATAGATCTCCGCGGCCAGATCGCCCGCCAGCGCGGCCAGCGCCGGATCGCCGGTCTCGGAGACGATCTTGGCGGACCCCGCGGTGTCGGCGCCGGTCACGCGATGGATGTCGTGCTTGGCGAGGAAGTTCCGGCACTGGCCGAGGAGGACCGTGTGGCTCATCGCCCGCTCCACGGTCTCGATCGTGGTTCCGGGAACGCCGAGGAGATTGATGTGAACACGCACGAAGGCTTCGTCGATGATGTGCAGGCCCGAGCGCGGCAGCAGCGTGTGGATGTCCGCCACCCGGCCATAGGTCGAGTTCTCCACGGGCAGCATCGCCAGCTCTGTCTCGCCGGATCGGCAGGCCTGGATCGCGTCCTCGAAGGTGCGGCAGGGCACGGGATCGTGGTCGGGACGCGCGACGCGGCAGGCCTGATGCGAATAGGCGCCGAGTTCTCCCTGGAACGCGATCTTCGGTTTGGCGCTCATGACGGACCTCCCTTCCCGCGCGATTGACGCTGCACGGGCGTTTGGTCGCGGCTACTATACCTTGCCAGCGGGGAAGGGAACCAATAGATACCGGCATCAAACAGGACTTTACGGACGGATAGGCGACCGATGTTTGACACGATGACGTTCACCAAGGTGATTGGCGGCTTCTGCGGGACGCTTCTCGTCTTTCTTCTCGGCGGATGGGTGGCAGAGACCGTGTATCACGTCGGCGGCGACAGCCATGGCGAGGGCGAAGAGCACTCCGCCTACCTGATCGAGGTCGACGAGGGCGGCGAAGGCGGCGGCGAGAGCGAAGAGCCCGCCGATTTCGAAACGCTTTGGGCCTCGGCCGATGCCGGCGCTGGTGAAAAGGTCTTCGGCAAGTGCCGCGCCTGCCACAAGCTCGACGGTTCGAACGCCGTTGGCCCGCATCTCGATGGCGTGGTCGGTCGCGATGTCGGCGCGGTGAGTGGCTTCAGCTATTCCGGCGCGCTGTCGCAGGCCGCCGATGTCTGGACGCCCGAGAATCTCTTCCACTTCCTCGAGAACCCGGGCGGCTACGCCTCCGGCACCACCATGAGCTTCGGTGGCCTGAAGAGCGGCGAGGATCGGGTCAACCTGATCGCCTATCTCGAGAACGCCGGAGGCTGAGCCCGCGAGAAGATTTCGGATCGAGACCGGGCCGCCTTCGGGCGGCCCGATGCGTTTTGGAGCCCCTAGATAGATTGCAGGCTGGTTACGGCCCGATCACGCAGACTCAACTTGAACATGGCGCGTCCGCCCTCTTAGCTTACATCCGCAGAAGGATGATCGAGCTGACAAAAGGGAAGACCATGATGCAGACCCGCGCCCGCGCGAGGGCCCGCGCCCACGCCACGACCGCCCCTCAGACCTGGCGTCTCTTCCTGATATCGCTCTTTGCCCTCGGCCTGGCCGTCGCGGCCACGATGGTCCGGGCGGAAAGCCAAGAGACGATTATCGAAAGCCACGGCATCTCGTCCTTCGGCGAGCTGAAATACGAGGCCGACTTCCCGCATTTCGACTATGTGAACCCCGACGCCCCCAAGGGCGGGACGTTCTCGACCTGGGCCTTCGGGACTTTCGACAGCCTCACGCCCTACATCCTCAAAGGCAACGCGGCGGCGCTCTCGACGATTTTCTACGACACGCTGATGACCGGTAATCTCGACGAGCCGGATTCGATGTACGGGCTGGTCGCGCATACGGTGGAATATCCCGAAAGCCGCGAATGGGTGATCTTCCACATGCGCCCCGAGGCGATGTTCCGCGACGGATCGCCGGTCACCGCCGAGGACGTCGTCTTCACCTTCAACACGCTCCTCGAAAAGGGCCAGCCCGCCTATCGCGTGGCGCTGAAGGATTTCCAGACGGTCGAGGCGCTCGATCCCCACACCGTCAAGTTCACTTTCAACCCCGAAGGCCCGCTTCGCGAGCTTCTGATGACCGCGGGCGGCCTGCCGATCCTGTCCAAGGCCTATTACGACGAGGTCGATTTCACCGAGTCGAGCCTCGAGCCGCCGATGGGCTCGGGCGAATACGAGCTGCTCTCGGTCGATCCGGGCCGCTCGGTGTCCTACAAGCGGCGCGACGATTACTGGGCCAAGGATCTGCCCGTGAACGTGGGCCAGAACAATTTCGACGAGATCAAGATCGAGTATTTCGCCGACTACACCACCGCCTTCGAGGCCTTCAAGGCGGGCGCCTATCTCTTCCGCGAGGAATACCAGTCGAAGATCTGGGCCACCGGCTATGACTTCCCGGCCATCGACAAGGGCTGGGTGAAGCAGGAGGTTCTGGACGACGGGCGGCCCGCGGGCACGCAGGGCTTCTGGTTCAACCTCCGCCGCGAGACCTTCCAGGATCCGCGCGTCCGCGAGGCCCTGGGCATGGTCTTCAACTTCGAATGGTCGAACGAGAGCCTCTTCTACGGCACCTACGAGCGCACCAATTCCTTCTGGGAAAACTCCGACGTGCTGCAGGCCGAAGGCATGCCCTCCGAGGACGAGCTTGCCCTGCTGGAGCCGCTGCGCGGCCAGATCCCCGAGAGCGTCTTCACCGAAGAGGCCTTTGTGCCGCCCACGAGCAGCGCCTCGGACCTGGGTGACCGCAAGACCCTCCGCGCCGCCGGGCGGCTTCTGGAAGAGGCCGGTTGGGAGGTCGGAGATGACGGGCTCCGCCGCAAGGACGGCAAGGTCCTGAGCGTCGAGATCCTGAACGACGCGCCGGGCTTCGACCGGATCATCAACCCCTATGTCGACAACCTCAAACGTCTGGGCGTCGAGGCCAAGATGACCCGCGTGGACAATGCCGAGGCCAGCGAGCGCGAGAAGGTCTTCGATTTCGACGTGACCGTGCGCCGCTACGCCATGTCGTCGACCCCCGGCGACGAGCTGCGCTCGATCTTCGGCTCCGAGAGCGCCACGGTCGACGGCTCCGCCAATATCGCGGGCATCGCCGATCCGGCCATCGACAGCCTGATCGACACCATCGCCAAGGCCGAAAGCCGCGAGGCGCTGACCACCGCGGTCCATGCGCTCGACCGGGTGATGCGCGCCAATCACTACTGGGTGCCGCAATGGTACAAAGGCTCGCACACCATCGCCTATTTCGATGTTTTCGGCCGACCCTATGGCGATACCCCCCCGCCCTATGGCATGGGTGAGGTGAGCATCTGGTGGTGGGACGCCGACAAGGCCCAAGCGCTCGAAGCCGCGGGCGCGTTCTGAGCCCGATCATCCGAAAAGGACCGTCATGGGCGCGTATATCCTTCGCCGCTTGCTGCTGATCATCCCCACGTTGCTCGGCATCATGGTGATCAACTTCGCGCTGGTGCAATTCGTGCCCGGTGGACCGATCGAGCAGATCATTGCGCAGGTCCAGGGCGAGGGCGACGTCTTCCAGGGCATCGCCGGCGGCGGCGCCGAGGGTGGCGGCGGCAGCGGCGGGGCCTCGGACGACTATGCCGGGGCGCGCGGCCTTCCGCCCGATTTCATCGCCGAGCTGGAACGCGAGTTCGGCTTCGACAAACCGCCGCTCGAGCGCTTCCTCGGCATGATGTGGAACTACATGCGCCTCGATTTCGGCGAGAGCTATTTCCGCTCGATCTCGGTGACCGATCTGGTGCTCGAGAAGATGCCCGTCTCGATCTCACTCGGTCTCTGGTCGACGATCATCGCCTATATCGTCTCGATCCCGCTCGGCATCCGCAAGGCCGTCACCGACGGCACGAGCTTCGACACATGGACCTCGGGCGTGATCATCGTGGCCTACGCGATCCCCGGATTTCTCTTCGCGATCCTGCTCTTGGTGCTCTTCGCGGGCGGCTCCTACTTCCAGATCTTCCCGCTGCGGGGACTGACCTCGGACAACTGGGACCAGCTGTCGCTTCTGGGCAAGATCGGCGACTATTTCTGGCACATCGCGCTGCCGGTCTTCGCCTCGACCATCTCGGCCTTCGCGACGCTGACGCTTCTGACGAAGAACAGCTTCCTCGACGAGATCAAGAAGCAATACGTGATGACCGCTCGCGCCAAGGGCCTGAGCGAGCATCGCGTCCTTTACGGTCACATCTTCCGCAACGCGATGCTGATCGTGATCGCGGGCTTCCCGGCGGTCTTCATCGGCGTCTTCTTCTCGGGCTCGCTGATCATCGAGACGATCTTCTCGCTCGACGGGCTGGGGCGTCTGGGCTTCGAGGCCGCGGTCGCGCGCGACTACCCGGTGATCTTCGGCACGCTCTTCATCTTCGGCCTGATCGGCCTGGTCGTCGGGATCCTGTCGGACCTGATGTATGTCCTCGTCGATCCGCGCATCGACTTCGAGAAGCGGGAGGGCTGAGCCGATGGTGGCCGATCCGCAGCCCAACAACGTCATCCCCGAACCTATGCCGGGCATGCCCGTCGCGCCCGAGCCGCCGCGCGGCCGCTTCGCGCTCTCGCCGCTAAACCAGCGGCGCTGGCGGAACTTCAAGAAGAACCGCCGCGCCTTCTGGTCGCTCTGGATCTTTGCGCTCCTGTTCGGACTGTCGCTCTTTGCCGAGTTCCTCGCCAACGACAAACCGATCCTCGTGAGCTATCGCGGCGAACTCAGGATGCCGATCTTCTCGTTCTACGCCGAGACGGATTTCGGCGGCGATTTCCGCACCGAGGCCGCCTATCGCGACCCCGAGGTCAAATGCCTGATCGAGACCGGCGGGCTGGTCGATTGCTTCGACATCCCCGACGAGCTGATCGCCGCCGCGCAGGCCGGAGAGATCGAGGACCCCGAGTTCGAGAAGGGCTGGATGCTCTGGCCGCCGATTCCCTACAGCTACACCACGCCCGTCGACCGTCCCGGCGCGGCCCCCCTGCCCCCCAACGGACAGAACCTTCTGGGCACCGACGACACCAAGCGCGACGTGCTCGCGCGGGTGATCTACGGCTTCCGGCTCTCGATCCTCTTCACGCTGATCGTGACGGTGCTCTCATCGGTCATCGGGATCGTCGCGGGCGCCGTGCAGGGCTTCTTCGGCGGCTGGGTCGACCTGATCTTCCAGCGCATCATCGAGATCTGGTCGGCGACACCGTCGCTCTACATCATCATCATCCTCTTCGCGATCCTCGGCCGATCCTTCTGGCTTCTCGTCGCGCTCACCGTGCTCTTCGGCTGGGTGGCGCTGGTCGGCGTAGTCCGCGCCGAGTTCCTGCGTGCCCGGAACCTCGAATATGTCCGCGCGGCCAAGGCGCTCGGCGTGTCGAACTGGAAGATCATGTTCCGCCACATGCTGCCGAACGCGATGGTCGCCACCGTCACCATGCTGCCCTTCATCGTCACCGGCACGATCTCGACCCTCGCGGGCCTCGACTTCCTGGGCTTCGGCCTGCCCTCCTCGGCCCCGTCGCTGGGCGAGCTGACGCTGCAGGCCAAGCAGAACCTCCAGGCGCCGTGGCTGGCCTTCACCGCCTTCACCGTCTTCGCGGTCATGCTGTCGCTTCTCGTGTTCATCTTCGAAGGCGTCCGCGACGCGTTCGATCCGCGGAAGACCTTCTCGTGACCCGTCCGTCCCCCTCGACCAGAGAGGTCGCATGACCCGAGTGCTCGACGTCCGCGACCTGCGTGTCTCCTTCACGCAGGACGGTGCCACGACCGAGGCCGTCCGCGGCGTGTCCTTCCATATCGACAAGGGCGAGACCGTCGCTCTGGTGGGCGAATCCGGCTCGGGCAAATCCGTCTCGGCGCTGTCGACCGTGCAGCTGCTGGGGCCCTCGGCCAAGGTCACCGGCTCCGTGACCTATTCGGGACAGGAGATGATCGGCGCCAGCGAGGCGCAGCTGCGCAAGGTGCGCGGCAACGATATCAGCTTCATCTTCCAGGAGCCGATGACGTCGCTGAACCCGCTCCACACGCTCGAGAAGCAGCTGGCCGAAAGCCTGCTCTTGCACCAAGGCCTGAGCGGGGCCGCCGCGCGGGAGCGCATTCTCGAGCTTCTCCACAAGGTCGGCATCCGCGATCCCGAAAGCCGCCTGACCGCCTATCCGCACGAGCTGTCCGGCGGGCAGCGGCAGCGCGTGATGATCGCGATGGCGCTCGCCAACGGGCCGGAGCTTCTGATCGCGGACGAGCCGACGACAGCGCTCGACGTCACCATCCAGGCGCAGATCCTCGAGCTTCTGGCTGAGCTCAAGCAGGCCGAGGGCATGAGCCTTCTCTTCATCACCCATGACCTCGGGATCGTGCGGCGCATCGCCGACCGGGTTTGCGTGATGAAGAACGGCGAGATCGTCGAAACCGGCCCCACCGCCGAGATCTTCGCCAACCCCCAGCATCCCTACACCCAGATGCTCCTCGAAGCGGAATCGACCGGCACACCCGAGCCGGTCAAGGCGGGCGCGGAAGAGGTTGCGCGCACCGATAACCTGAAGATCTGGTTCCCGATCCAGAAGGGTCTCCTGAAACGCACCGTCGGCTATGTGAAAGCGGTGAACGACGCGAGCATCGCGGTCCGCGCCGGTGAGACCATCGGCATCGTGGGCGAGTCGGGCTCTGGAAAGACGACGCTGGCGCTGGCGATCATGCGGCTGATCCAGTCCGAAGGCGGCATCACCTATCGCGGCCAGGACGTCCGATCCTGGTCGACCAGCGAACTCCGCCGCCTGCGCTCGGAGATGCAGATCGTCTTCCAGGACCCCTTCGGATCGCTGTCACCGCGGATGACATGCGAACAGATCATCTCGGAAGGCCTGGGCGTTCACGGCTCGCCAGACGGCCGCATTTCCAAGGACCATGTGGTCGAGGTGATGCAGGAGGTCGGTCTCGATCCCGCGACCATGCACCGCTATCCCCACGAGTTTTCCGGCGGTCAGCGCCAGCGCATCGCGATTGCGCGCGCCATGGTGCTGCGGCCGCGCCTCGTCGTGCTCGACGAGCCGACATCGGCGCTCGACATGACGGTGCAGGTCCAGATCGTGAACCTGCTTCGAAATCTGCAGAGGAAATACGACCTCGCCTATCTCTTCATCAGCCACGACCTCAAGGTCGTGCGCGCCATGAGTCACAAGGTGATCGTGATGAAGCAGGGGGATGTGGTCGAGGCCGGCGAGACGTCTGACATCTTCGAGCGTCCTCAGACCGAGTATACGAGGACGCTGATTTCGGCGGCTCTGTCTCCGGCCGGATAGGACGCACGGGGCTCGACGGGCCGCGTGCGCCCTCTTGGCTTACTGGATCGGCAGACACCCGGGCGCGGCAAGAGTTAGCGCGCCGCCCTGATCCGCGGCATGGTCCGCCGGGGTCTCGGATGCCCGTGTCGCCAGTCCTCTGCCGCGTCGAGACAGCGGCCAAGCTGCTCGGCGACATGGCGCAGACCGAGATCAATCATCGTCACGTCCTTCGGTCCAGATCGACGGCACCCAGGTCCGACCGGGACGGGTCCGCTGCGGTTCTGCCAGGCGCCGACCGCGACGATCCTCGCTGTCGAGCCGCGTTGCCGTGGCGAAGCTCTTCGCAAAAATTCCTAACATGGCACGTCTCCTTTCATCGCGCTGATGTCAGTAAATATTGCTTTTATCCCCGCGCCATGCCACTCAGGGATTTTCAGAACGTGTAAGCTGGGATTACATGATGGACTGGCTGAACCTGCCCCCGCTTTCCGCCCTTCGCGCCTTTGCTGCCTATACCGAGACGGGATCGGTCAGTCGGGCGGGAGACCTTCTCAATGTCAGCCACGCTGCCATCAGCCAGCAGCTCAGAAGTCTCGAGACCCGGCTGGGCGTCGCCCTGATCGACCGCAGCGGCCGCAGCCTGAAACTGACCGAGGAAGGCCGACAACTGGCCGATGCGGTGGAGGCCGGGTTCGGGCGCATCGGTCACGCCATCGACGCGCTGACCGGAGCCGAGCTTGACCGCCCGCTCGCGGTCTCGACCTCGCCGAGCTTTGCTGCCAACTGGCTGATGTCGCGGCTCGGAGAGTTCCAGGTGCTCCATCCCGAGATCGACATCATGATCAGCCCGACGCCGGCGCTCGTCGATCCGAGCCCCGGCGGGATCGACCTTTGTATCCGCTACGGCGCCGGGACCTGGCCGGGGGTGGAGAGCGAGCGGCTTTTGACCTCGCCCATCACCGTCGTCGCGGCCCCGTCCCTGATCGGAGATTTGGATCCGCAGACCCCCGAAGACCTGCTCCCATTCCCGTGGATCGAGGAGCTCGGCACCAATGAATCGACGCTCTGGCTGGAAAGTCGGGGGGTCTTCACGTCGCTCCGGCGCTCACGCATCCAGGTGCCGGGTAACCTCATGCTCGACGGCGCGCGGAACGGTCAGGGGATCGTCGTGTCGACACTTGTCGCGGTCGAAGAGGACGTGCGCGCCGGACGTCTGCGGGTCCTGTTCGAGGACAGGATGGACGACGGCTACCACCTGATCACGCGCCCGGGCGTGCATCGCCCGCCGCTCAAGGCCTTCCTGCGCTGGATTCGAAAGAGCGCGCGCGAAGAAAGCCGCGCGCGCGTCACCGTCAGCTCGGACCGATCATGAAGCAGGTGACCTGGCGCGCCTGCAGGCGACGGCAGGCCAGATCGGCCATCTCGCGCGTCATTCCAAGGAAGTTCGCGTCGAACCCGCTCTTGCGGTCGACCACCTTGCGCAGCGATCCGTCAAGCGCGCTCATCTCGGACAGCGCGGTGGTCAGCAGCATCTTCTCGGCCGCGTAGCGCGACGGGAAGCGACCGACATTCACCCCCCAGTGGCGTCCACCGGAGGTGGAGATGCGGCTCACGACCTCGGGCTGGGCGATCTCGGTGCCGCCCGCGGAGGCGAGAACGACGTTGCCCGAGTTGCCGGGGCGGCGCTGCGGTTTGACCGACGCGTCGGGGGCGACGCCGGAATCGTCACCCGTGACCACCTGCGCGATCGTCGCCGCGATCGATGCCGCCTGCGCCGGGGCGGTCGGCACGGTGGCGGCCAGGGCCGCGACCCCGACCCCGCCTGCCGGCACGCTGACGGTCGCGATCTGCGCCTCCTCCAGCACCGCCCGGATATCGTCGCCGAGACCCGCGACGAGCGGTTCGGAGGTGACGCTGGGCACGTTCCGCGCCTGCGGCCGCAGGCTCCGGCCGACCGCGGCGGCGGCGACGCGGATGGTCTTGCCGTGAAGACCCGCGGGGTCGGGATTGGAGCTGGTGGCGATCAGAGCGCCGCCGGTCGGGCCGCGATAGGCGGGCTTTCCGGGCGAGCGGAAGGCGACACGGGTCGGCGCCTTTCGGAAGCCGAGATCGAGAAGCTTGGCGACCTGCGCGTTGCGGGTCGCGGTCGATTTGCCGCCGAAGACGGTCGCTATCACGCGCTCGCCGCCCCGCTCGGCCGAGGCGACCAGGTTGAAACCCGCCGCGCGCGTGTAGCCGGTCTTGATCCCGTCCGCGCCCTTGTAGCTTTCAAGCAGGCGGCGGTTGGTGTGCGACACGTGCCGGACGCCCGCGTCGGCGGTCACCCGGCTGAAGAGGTTGTAGTATTCGGGGTAGTCATAAAGCACGTGGCGACCGAGGATGGTCATGTCCCGCGCCGTCGACAGGTGCCCGCTTTCGGTCAGGCCATGGGCGTTCTTGAAGGTCGTCCGCGTCATCCCGAGCGCCGCGGCGGTCCGGTTCATCCGGCGGGCAAAGGCCGCCTCGGATCCTTCGAGCGCCTCGCCGATCGCGGTGGCCGCGTCGTTCGCGGATTTCACCGCCGCCGCACGCAGCAGGTATTTGAACTCGATCTTCTGTCCCGACCGCAAGCCCAGCTTCGAAGGCGGCTCGGATGCCGCGTGCTTGGAGATGGTCACCTTGGTATCAAGCGAGATCTCGCCATGCTCGACCGCTTCGAACGCGATGTAGAGCGTCATCATCTTGGTGAGCGACGCGGGGTGCAGCCGCGTGTCCGCATTTTCGCTGTAATAGACCTCGCCCGTGCGAGCATCCATGACCATTCCCGCATAGGGAGCTGCCATCACGCTCAGGGGCAAGATGACCAAGAACCAAATTGCGGTGAAGAAAAACAGGCCCCATTGGCCCGGCCTAATACGCCGTCCCGTCACTGTATCCGCCTTTTCTGCCTCGACGCGCCTACATTCTTGCAGGTCACGATTATTATTTCCTTACGAATACCACATAAACTAGCACCCATAAAGCCTTAAACAGACTGGAAAAACTTAAAGAGTTGTTAAAATCTCACCAAAATATTGGGGCACTACTCGGCCCGCCCCACAAGCTGGGCGAATGCGGCGAAAATAAGGCGAAAAAATGGCCATTCTCGGCCCTGGGAGACGACTCAGATCTGCTCGATCCTGTCCACCAACCCCGGAAGCTGACCGAGATGGTCGATCTCGCGGAAGCGCGGTGCCTCGGGCGGATCGGCGGCCTCGAAGGCCCATTCCAGCTCATGCGGAACGAACACCCCCCAGGCCCCGGCATCGATGGCGGGACGAACGTCGGATTTCATCGAATTGCCGACCATCATCGCGCCCACCGCGCCGCCCGGACAGCCCGCGAAAATCGTCGAGTAGACGGGCGCTTTCTTGTCCGAGACGATCTCGACCCGCTCGAACATCTCGCCCAGCCCCGATTGCGCCAGTTTGCGCTCCTGGTGCAGGAGATCGCCCTTGGTGATCAGCACGAGATGGTGGGTTCCGGCAAGGCGTTCGACCGCGTCCTGTGCATGCGGCAGAAGCTCGATCGGATGGGCCAGCATGTCGCGCCCGACAGCGAGAAGCTCGCCGATCACGTGGCCCGGAACCCGCCCGTCGGTCACCTCGACCGCCGTTTCGATCATCGACAGCACGAAGCCTTTCACGCCGAAGCCATACTGGCCGAGATTGCGACGTTCTGCCTCGGTCAGCCGCGCTTCGAGCGCCTCGGCCTCGGCATGATCGGCCAAAAGCTCCAGAAACCGGTCCTGTGTAAGCCGGAAGAAGCGTTCGTTGTGCCAGAGCGTATCGTCCGCGTCGAAGGCGATCGTCTGCAATTTGCGCACCATTCCCGGCCTCCTCGGCAGCCCGCCCCTTTTCTCGGAGCGCAGCGCGGTTATATAGTCGCCACACTCCGCCCGATGCAAAGCCGAAGCCGACACTGGCCCGTGATCATGTCCGATCTTCTTCAAGACACGCTGTCAACGAACGGCGCACGCCCTCCCGGCGACGGTGAGGGCGAGACCGGCGTGGTGGTGGACACCAAGCCCAAGACCAAGCGTCCGCCGCTCTACAAGGTGCTCCTGCTGAACGACGACTACACGCCGATGGAGTTCGTAGTTCACGTCCTTGAGCGGTTCTTCGGCATGACCCATGCGCAGGCCTTCGAGATCATGCTGACGGTGCACAAGAAGGGCGTCGCCGTGGTCGGCGTCTTCAGCCACGAGATCGCCGAGACCAAGGTCGGCCAGGTGATGGATTTCGCCCGCAGGCACCAGCATCCGCTGCAATGCACCATGGAAAAGGAGTGATCCGGACGCGTCCGGATTGCCCGTTATGGCACAGTCCCGACTGAGTTACGCACGCGAGACCGGCGCGCTCACCCTTCCCGACGAGGGCCGGATCGCGCTCTTCGAGCCGCCCGCGGACATGTTGGGCGACGACCTGCCCCGAGAGCGGTGCGAGGTGATCACCCGCTATGCGACGACCGATCAGGCGCTGTCGTCCCGGGGTTTCGCGACATCGCGCAGGCCGTCCGGTCCCTATGCCGCCGCGCTCGTCACCCTGCCCCGCGCCCGGGCCCTGGCAGAGCAGCTTCTGGCGGAGGCCGAAGCGGCCGCGCCGGGCGGGTTGGTTGTTGTCGACGGTGCCAAGACAGACGGTTTCGATGCGACCCTGAAAGCGCTCAAGAAACGCCTGTCTCTGGCGGGCACGGTGTCCAAGGCGCATGGCAAGATCGCGTGGTTCGAGGCGGCGGATGCGCTGAGCGACTGGCTGAGGCCCGAGCGGCAGCGCATCGAGGGCGGGTTTGCCACGGCGCCCGGCGTGTTCTCGGCGGATGGGGTCGATCCGGCCTCTGAAGCCTTGGCAGAGGCGCTGCCCGATCACGTCGGCGATCTTGTGGCCGATCTGGGCGCGGGCTGGGGCTACCTCTCCTCGCGGCTCTTGAAAGACCCCGCGCTGACACGGCTTTTCCTCGTCGAGAACGATGCCGTGGCGCTCGACTGCGCGAAGGACACGCTCGACGATCCGCGCGCCGAATATCACTGGGCCGATGCCACCCGCTGGACCGCGCCCGCCCCGCTCGACGCCGTGGTGATGAACCCGCCCTTCCACCAGGGCCGCGCGGCCGATCCGGGCCTTGGCCGCGCCTTCATCGAGGCCGCCGCGCGGATGCTTGCGCCGCATGGCAGGGTTTGGCTGGTCGCCAACCGCCATCTGCCCTATGAAGACGTGCTCGACCAATGCTTCGGGCAGCACGAGGAGACCGGCGGAGACCGCCGCTTCAAGATTCTTTCGGCCAGCCGCCCGCGCCGTCGGCGCTGAGCCCGCCCCCTTCCCCAGGAGCCATCGCATGTCCTTTTCCATCGAAGGCAAAACCGCCATCGTCACCGGCGCCGCGAACGGCGTCGGTCTCGCCATCGCGCGTCACTTCGCCCAGAAGGGCGCCAACGTGATGTTCGCCGATCTCGACGAGGGCCGCCTCGCCAAGGAGGTCGGCGACACGCGCGACGACGACACGATGCGCTATTTCGCGGGTGACCTGCGCGAACGGCTGACGCTCGCGAACTTGCTTTCGGCCACGCTCGACGCCTTCGATCGGGTCGACATCCTAGTGAACGGCTCGCGCCAGATGATGCCGACCGATCCGCTCGACCCCGAGGACGACTCGATCGAGGCGCTGCTCGATCAGAACCTGATCACCGCCTTCCGCCTGTCGCAGATGGTGGCGAAACGCATGATCAAGCAGGCGGAAGGCCAGGACGAGGGCCAGGCCGGGGCGATCATCAACCTCTCCTCGATCGCCGCCCGCCGCACGCACCCGTCGCTTCTGGGCTACTCGGTGAGCTGCGCCGCGCTCGACCAGATGACCCGGTCTCTGGCCGTGGCGCTGGCCGCCCAGCGCATCCGCGTCAATGCGCTGGCTTTCGGATCGGTGATGTCCGCAAGTCTCAAGGACACGCTCAAGACCCATCGCGAATATCGCGGCGACATCGAAGAGCACACGCCCCTCGGGCGCATCGCCGCGCCGGACGAGCTGGCCGAGGCCGTGCAGTTCCTGGCCTCCGACAGCGCGCGGTTCCTGACCGGCCAGATCATGACCATCGACGGCGGCCGGACGCTCCTCGACCCGGTCGCGGCCCCCGCGCACTGACCTACCGCCTCGGGATCATTCGCTTGCGGGCCAAGCGCGGCAGCGGCTAGACAGTCCCCGGCAGGGTCAGGAGGGCTTCATGAGCGACGAATTGCTGGAGGAACGCGCCCGCGCGAGCGCATGGTTCCGCGAGTTGCGCGACCGGATCGTCGCCGCCTTCGAGGCGCTCGAAGAAAGCCATTCCGAAGGTCCCTTTGCCGATGCGCCAGCAGGCCGCTTCGAGGTGACCGAGACCAAGCGCGCCTCCGAGGACGGGGCCGATGCGGGCGGCGGCCTCATGAGCGTCCTGCGCGGCGGCCGCGTCTTCGAGAAGGTCGGCGTCAACGTCTCGACCGTCTACGGCACGCTCGGGGCCCGGGCGCAGGCGGCGATGGCCGCGCGCAAGGGTATCCCCGGCATGGCCGAGGATCCGCGCTTCTGGGCCAGCGGCATCAGCCTTGTTGCGCATATGCAAAACCCGCATGCGCCTGCGGTCCACATGAACACGCGGATGTTCTGGACCCCGCATGCCTGGTGGTTCGGCGGCGGATCGGACCTGAACCCCTGCATCGAATACGCAGAGGACACCGCGCATTTTCACGCCACCCAGAAAGCCCATCTCGATCCGCATGGCGCCGAGTTCTACCCGCGGCTCAAGGAATGGGCCGACGAGTATTTCTTCGTGCCCCATCGCGGTCGTGCGCGCGGCGTCGGCGGCATCTTCATGGACGACCACAATACCGGCGACTGGGAGGCCGACTTCCGCCTGATCCAGGATATCGGCAGCGCCTTTCTTCCCGCCTATCTGCCGCTCGTCGAGAAACGCCGGGTGATGCCCTTCGGCGAGACCGAGAAGGACGCGCAGCTCATCCATCGCGGCCTCTACGCCGAATACAACCTTGTCTACGACCGCGGCACCAAGTTCGGGCTGGAGACCGGCCATGACGCGAATGCCGTGCTGATGAGCCTGCCGCCGCTCGCGAAATGGGTGTGACCGGTCGGGCGTGAGGTCTCGCGGCGTTTCAGACGCTGCGCCACCGGCCGGGCTCGAGCCCGTCGAGCGTCCAGTCTCCGACGCTCCAGCGCACGAGCCGCAGGCAGGGCAGACCGACATGCGCGACCATGCGACGAACCTGGCGGTTGCGCCCCTCGGTGATCGTCAGCTCCAGCCAGGCATCCGGCACCGTCTTGCGAAACCGCACCGGCGGGTCGCGCTCCCACAACTCGGGCGTCTCGATCCCGCGCACCTGGGCGGGCCGGGTCGGACCGTCCTTGAGCGTCACGCCCAGCCGAAGCGCGGCAAGCTGATCTTCGGTCGGTGTGCCCTCGACCTGCACGAGATAGGTCTTGGGCTTCTTGAATTTGGGCGACGCGATCCGCGCCTGCAGCTTGCCGTCATCGGTCAGGACCAAGAGCCCCTCGCTGTCGCGATCCAGTCGGCCGGCCGGGTAGACGCCGGGCAGGTCGATATAGGCCGAGAGCGTCGGGCGCGGCGAGCCTTCCGTCCCGCGATCGGTGAATTGCGAGAGCACGTCGTAGGGCTTGTTGAAGAGGATGACTTGCGACATCAGCCGTCCCGCCGCGCTGCGAAGAACTCGCGCAACAGCGCTTCCGCATCGCGCGCCGCAAGCCCGTCATAGACCTCGGGGACATGGTGGCATTGCGGGTGGGAGAACACCCGCGCGCCTTGGGCCACCCCTCCGGATTTCGGATCCGCCGCCCCGTAGCAGAGCCGCGCGATACGCGCGAAGGAGATCGCCGCGGCGCACATCGGGCATGGCTCGAGCGTAACATAGAGCGCATGGCCCGGCAGCCGTTCGGAGCCCGCCGCCGCGCAGGCGGCGCGCAGGGCGAGGATCTCGGCATGGGCGGTCGGATCCGACAGCTCGCGCGTGCGGTTGCCGGCCTGCGCGACCACGAGGCCCGCAGGCGACACGACCACCGCCCCCACGGGGACCTCACCGCGCGCGGCGGCGGCACGCGCCTCGTCGAGCGCCAGGGACATGTGCGGGGCAAAGCTCATGCCGCGTTGATGCCCCGCTCCGTGCGCGGAGACAAGAAGCGCCAAGACGCGGCTTCTCATCGCGCGCGTGACGGGATAGAGCGACGGGATGAACGACACCCCTCCTCCCGGCGACCGCATCGCCAAGGTCATCGCCCGCGCCGGGCGCGCGTCGCGGCGCGAGGCGGAGCGGCTGATCGCGGAAGGCCGCGTCCGGGTCAACGGCAAGCTCATCGACAGCCCCGCGCTGAACGTGACGGGCAGCGACCGGATCGAGGTCGACGGCACGACGCTCGCCGCGCCGGATGCGCCGAGGCTCTGGCTTTATCACAAGCCCGCGGGCCTCGTGACCACGAGCAAGGACGAACTTGGTCGCAAGACGATCTTCGACGCCCTGCCCGAGACCATGCCGCGGGTGCTGAGCGTCGGGCGGCTGGACCTCAATTCCGAAGGGCTCCTGCTCCTGACCAATGACGGGGAACTCAAACGGCGGATGGAGCTGCCCGCGACCGGCTGGCTCAGGCGCTACCGCGTCCGCCTGCGCGGCACGCCCGACGAGGCGGCGCTCGCGCCCTTGCGCGAGGGAATGACCGTCGAGGGCGTCGTCTACCAGCCGATGCAGGTCACGCTCGACCGTCAGAAAGGCTCGAACGCGTGGCTGACCATCGGCCTGCGCGAAGGCAAGAACCGCGAGATCCGCCGCGCGCTCGCGGCCCAGGGCTTCGAGGTCAACCGCCTGATTCGCCTGTCTTACGGCCCCTTTCAGCTCGGAAGCCTGAAAAGCGGCGAGGTCGAGGAGATCAAGCCGCGGGTTCTGCGTGACCAACTCGGCCTGGAGGCTCCGGAGCCGACCCCGGCCCCGAAATCGCGCGGAAAATCCGGCCCGAAATCGCGCCGACCGCGCGGCAGAAATTAACGAATCGTTATCTTTCCAGTGCAATTCCATGGGGATGCCGCGTTTTCGCCGCGATTCTCGGTGATCCAAGGAGCATGCTGATCACCGTCATAGCCATTGCCGTCATGTGTCTCTCCGCCGCCGCGGTGGCCATGAACCTGCGCGCAATGGCCTCGGACACTCTGGCGATGGTGCGGGAAGGTGCGGGACGCGCCCTCAGAAACGGGCGGCTCGTGCCCAATCTCGCTTTCGGCAGTCTTTGGGCGATGATCTTCCTGCTGAGCTATTTCTGAGGCTTCCGTGATGCTGCCGCGTGTCTCTTCCTATTCCGGTTCGCTGTCCTCGACGGCCGATACCGGCTTGCCGCTCCTGTTCCTGGCCGCCTGCCCCATGCTTCTGTGGCTCTTCGACGGCTCGGCCACGGCCATCGGCGCGGTGGGCGTGCATTTCGGCCTGATCGCCCTGGCGATCCGCCTGATAACGCGCGGTCGCATCGAAAAGGCGCGCTTTGACGCGGCGAAATCGGCGACCCGCCCGCGGGTGCCGCGCCTGATCCTCGGCGCCATGTCCTTGGGGTTCCTCGTCTTTCTCCTTGCCGCGGGCCAGTTCACGACGCTTGTTCCGGCCCTCGGCTTCGGCGTCGCGGGCACCATCGCGTCCCTTGGCGCCTTCGGCGTGGACCCGCTCCGCCACAAGGGTCTGGACGACCCCGAATACCTCGCCCGCAAGGAAGCCGAGCATGTGATCGCAACAGCCGATGCCGCCCTGGTCAAGGCGGTGACACGCGTCGCGCAGCTCGACGAGCCGGAGCTGACCTTGCGCATCGAATCGGTGCGTTCGGCGATGCTCAGGCTGTTGCGCGCCTGCGGCACCCAGCCCGACGAGGTCGCGAACCTGCGCAAACCGCTCGAACGCTTCATCGAGCTGATCGCTGCGGAGACCGAGCGGCTCGAGACCGAGTTCGCGATCGAGCCCAAGACCGCCGGACGGCGCTACGCCGCGAGAATCGCTCTGCTGAGCGACGGGTTCGAAGCACGGGCACGCCAGAAGAAGAGCCGCACCAGCGCCGACGCCTTCGCATTCGACGCCGACCTGCTTGCCGAGCGTCTCGAAGAACGGCACGCCGCCTGACGATCGGCGCGGTCCGAGGCGGAGAAGACCACCGCTGCCCCTTTTAAGCCTGGGACCGATCGCTTACCTTCCCTCACGAGACGCGGCAAAGTGGCGCGGTCGGTTTCGAGGGGACGCATGTCTGGCAAAGCGGCGCAGAAATTCGCTTATCTGCTCCTTCTCCTTGTGATGAGCGGTCTCGCGACCGGTCTTCTGGGAGGACTCTGAGCCATGGCGCGCCGGTATGGCGGAAGCTACAGCCCCGATCCGGCTGCGCGCCCTGAGCCCGGCGCTCCCCCGGCCTATGCGAACGCTCCGATCAATCAGGTGGGCGCGCGCGCCAACCTGATGGTCGTCCCGCCGATCCTCCTGGCGCTCTTTTCGCTCGGGTCCGGAGCGGCCGGATTGCTCTTCGGCCTCATGGGCGCGGGGCTCTGGCTCGGCGGCGCGTGGATGCTGCGCGAAGGCCTCAAGGCCGAAGCCGCCTTTGCCGAGCGCAAGATCGCCCGCCCGCCGGCGCTGCCGCGCAAGATCCTCGCGGCGCTTCTCTGCGCGGGCGGAGCCGGGCTCGCCACGCTCAGCAACGAGGGCGGCGTGGTCGCGGCGACGCTCTTCGCCATCGTCGCAGGCGGCCTGCATCTCGGCGCCTTCGGCGTCGATCCGATGCGCGGGAAAGGCCTCGAGAGCGTCGATGCCTTCCAGCAGGACCGCGTCGCGAAGGTCGTCGACGAGGCCGAGGCGTATCTCGCCGATATGGCCCGCGCGGTCGAGACGATCCGCGACCGCGCCGTCACCGATCGCGTCGCGCGCTTCCGCATGACCGCGCAAGAGCTCATCCGCACGGTCGAGGACGATCCGCGCGACCTGACCGCGGCGCGCCGCTATCTCGGGGTCTACCTGATGGGCGCGCGCGACGCGGCCCGGAAGTTCTCGGACATCCAGGCACGGCGCGACGACGAGACCGCGAAAGCCGATTTCATCAAGCTGCTCGACGATCTCGAGACCAGCTATGGCAGCAAGACGCAGGCGCTGCTGACCGACAGCAACAGCGATCTGAAAGTGGAAATTGACGTGCTGCGCGACAGGCTGCAGCGCGAAGGCGTGCGGCTCGACCGCTCCGCGACTTAAACGAGGAAAGAGGTACCCATGTCCCAAGAGACCCGCGTCAAGGCGCAGACCGAGGCCGCCGAGATCGAGACGGTCGCCGGAACCACCTTGCCCGAGCCGGTCTCGGCCCAGGAGATCGTGGCGCTGGACACGGCCCCGCAGCCCACCGCCGACGAGATTCGGGCGCGGATGGACGAGATCGACATGGCCGACACCCAGTCCATCGTCTCGTTCGGCTCGGCCGCGCAATCGGAACTTCAGGAAATCAGCCAGTCGATGCTGACCGGTGTGCGCAACAAGGACGTGGGTCCCGCCGGGGACAGCCTGAGATCCATCGTGGCGACCATCCGCGGCTTCTCGGTCTCCGAGCTCGACGTGCGCAAGAACCGCAGCTTCTGGGAACGGCTCCTTGGGCGCGCCGCGCCCTTCGCCAAGTTCACCGCCCGGTTCGAAGAGGTGCAGGGGCAGATCGACCGGATCACCGACGATCTTCTGAAGCACGAGCACACGCTTCTGAAGGACATCAAGTCGCTCGACCTGCTCTACGAAAAGACCCTGCAATTCTACGACGAGCTGGCGCTCTACATCGCCGCGGGCGAGGCCAAGCTCGCCGATCTCGACGCCAAGGACATTCCCGCCAAGGAAGCCGAGGTCGAGGCGGCGCCGGAAGGCGAGCAGGTCATGAAGGCACAGGAGCTGCGCGATCTGCGTGCCGCGCGCGACGATCTCGAACGGCGCGTGCACGACCTCAAGCTGACGCGACAGGTCACCATGCAGTCGCTGCCCTCGATCCGGCTTGTGCAGGAAAACGACAAGAGCCTCGTCACAAAGATCAACTCGACGCTCGTCAACACCGTGCCGCTCTGGGAGACCCAGCTGGCGCAGGCGGTCACCATCCAGCGCTCCGCCGAGGCCGCCGAGGCCGTGCGGGACGCCAACGACCTGACCAACGAGCTGCTGACCGCCAACGCGAAGAACCTGCGCGACAGCAACAAGATCATCCGCGAAGAAATGGAGCGCGGCGTCTTCGACATCGAAGCCGTCAAGAAGGCCAATGCGGACCTGATCGGCACCATCGAGGAAAGCCTCCAGATCGCCGACGAGGGTAAGCGCAAGCGGGCTGAGGCCGAGGCCGATCTCAAGAAGATGGAGGCCGAATTGCGCGACACGCTCGCCTCGGCCAAGTCCCGCCGCGACGGCACCGGGGACACGACCGGCACCTCGGTGCCCCCGGCGTCGCAAAGCTGACGTCGATGGCGCGTTTGGGCATCAAGGCACTGGCCGCGCTGGCATTGGGCGCGCTCTTGATCGGCTGCGCGCCCGGTCTGCCCCCGGCTCCGCCCGACACCAAGCCCCAGGCGCGTCCGAACCGCCCGGCGGCCCCGGTCCGTGCGCCCGAACCGCCTCCTGCCCCGTCGGCCGAAAGCCTCGAGCTTGCGCGCTACTACACCCGGCTCGAGACCGATCTCGTGGCGCAGGGTCTCTTGCGCACCGATGGCGGCGGGGTCGATACGCCCTTCACCGCCACGCAGCTGGTGCGGGATTTCGAGCGGATCGCGCTTGCCGACGAGTATGAAAGCGGCGCGGGCCTCAGGCCCGCCTCCGGCGCGTTGGGGCGGGTCAAGAAATGGACCCAGCCCATCCGCTTCGACACCGAGTTCGGTCCGGCAGTGCCCGCCGAGAAGCGCACCCGCGACCGCGCCGCGCTCGAACGCTATGTCGCGCGGCTCGCACGCGTCACCGGGCACCCGATGTCGTTCTCGGCGGCGAACCCGAACTTCCACGTCCTGTTCATGAGCGAAGACGACCGGGCGCGCCTGACCTCGCGGATCAAATCTCTGGTGCCCGGGATCGACCCGGCCACGCTCGCGGTGCTCAACCGCTTGCCGCGCTCGATCCATTGCCTGGTCATCGCCTTCCCCGAACGCCAGGGCGGCTATTCCTACGGCAAGGCGATCGCTCTGATCCGCTCGGAGCATCCCGAGCTTCTGACCAAGACCTGCATTCACGAAGAGATCGCGCAGGGGCTGGGGCTGGCCAATGACAGCCCCGCGGCCCGCCCGTCGATCTTCAACGATGACGACGAGTTCGCACTTCTGACCACGCATGACGAGCTTCTGCTGCGCATGCTCTACGACGCGCGGCTCAGCCCCGGCATGGACGCGGACGAGGTGCGCCCCATCATTCGCGAGATCGCCGTCGAACTGACCGAGCCCGATCTCGCGACCGCGGGTCCGAGCTGACGCGCCAGAACCAAGGAGACCGTTTCATGGGCATCTTCGACTTCCTCTCCGGGCAGTTCATCGACGTCATTCACTGGACCGATGACACCCGCGACACGATGGTCTGGCGCTTCGAGCGCGAGGGCCACGAGATCAAGTACGGCGCCAAGCTCACCGTGCGCGAGGGACAGGCCGCTGTCTTCGTGCACGAGGGCCAGCTCGCCGATGTCTTCACCCCCGGTCTCTACATGCTCGAGACCAACAACATGCCGATCCTGACGACGCTTCAGCATTGGGATCACGGCTTCAAATCACCGTTCAAGAGCGAGATCTACTTCGTCTCGACCAACCGCTTCACCGATCTCAAATGGGGCACCAAGAACCCGGTGATGCTGCGCGATCCCGAGTTCGGACCGATCCGCCTGCGCGCCTTCGGGACCTACACGATCAAGGTCAGCGATCCGGGCCGGTTCCTGACCGAGATCGTCGGCACCGACGGCGAGTTCACCCGCGACGAGATCAGCTACCAGATCCGCAACATCATCGTGCAGGAGGTCAGCCGCGTCCTGGCCTCCTCCGGCGTGCCGGTGCTCGACATGGCCGCCAACACGCGCGATTTCGGCAAGCTCGTCGCCGACGAGGTGTCGAAGACGCTCTTGACCTACGGGCTGATCATGCCCGAGCTCTATATCGAGAACATCTCCCTGCCGCCCGCGGTCGAGACCGCGCTCGACAAGCGCTCGTCGATGGGCATCGCGGGGGATCTGTCGAAATACCAGCAGTATTCCACCGCCGAGGCGATGACGACCGCGGCTGCCAACCCCGGCAGCGCCGGTGGCGGCATGGGCGCAGGGATCGGCGCGGGTCTCGGCATGGCGATGGGCGCGCAGATGACCCGGCAGGGTCCGTGGGGCGCGGCTCCGGCCAGCGCGGCCCCGCCGCCTCCGCCGGTCGAGCATGTCTGGCACATCGCGCGCAACGGCGCGACCGAGGGCCCGTTCAGCCGCGCGCGGCTCGGGCGCATGGCGCAAGAAGGCGATCTGGCGCGCGACACCTATGTCTGGACGGCGGGTCAGGATGGCTGGATGCGCGCCGAGGATGTGACCGAGCTTGCACAGCTCTTCACGGTTCTCCCCCCGCCGCCGCCCGGAGCCTGACGACCCAAGCTCCGCCGTGTCGGGGCCCCAGACAAGACGAGGACCCGTCATGCCGTCGCAACGCCCTGCCTATTCGGCCCTTCAGATCGGCCTCCACTGGCTGACCGCCCTTCTCGTGATCGCCGCCTGGCTGACAAGCGACGGCATGCACCGGGTTCTCGAGCAGAAACTCGAGGGGAGCTATCAGGGCACACCTCTGCACGTGGCGCTCGGCCTCTCGGTTCTGACCGTGGTCGGCATCCGTCTGGTCGTGCGCCTCCGCGAGGGCGCGCCCGGTCCGCAGGAGGACCTGCCTGTCGCGCATGCCCAGGCGCGGCATTGGGGGCACGTCGCGCTCTACGCTCTCATGATCGGCGTTCCGCTCGGTGGCTTCGCCGCGTGGTTTGCGGGATTGGATGTCGCGAGGCTCGTCCACGGCTTTGCCGGAAACACCCTCCTCGCGCTGGCGGGCGGACATGCCGTGATCGCGCTCTACCATCACTACGTCAGGAAAGACGGCACGCTTCTGCGGATGATGCGGCCCGGCGAGTAAGCCCTCCACCTCGCGCCCCCTCCAAGCTTCGCCCAGGACCCTTTACCATGTCCGATCACACGGCAACTCCGACCGAGAGCGATCACCATTTCCCGTGCCCGCGATGCGGCTCGGATCTCAGGTTCTCGCCCGGCGACGGTAAGCTTGTCTGCGATCATTGCGGCTTCGAAGAGCCCATCTCGGCTGGCGGCCCTTGGGGCGGCAGCATCGCCGAGCTCGATTTCGAGCGCGCCCTGGCCGACCTTCTGCCCCTCCAGGAGATGGAGGTCACGCGCGTCACCACCTGCCCGAACTGCGCCGCCCAGGTCGAGTTCGACCCAGACCAGCACGCCGCCGAATGCCCGTTCTGCGCCACCCCCGTGGTCGCAGACACCGGCACGAACCGGCACATCAAGCCCAAGGGCGTCCTGCCCTTCCAGATCACCGAGGAAGAGGCCCGCTCGGCCATGGGCGCCTGGCTCGGCCAGCTCTGGTTCGCGCCCGGCGGTCTGCAGGATTACGCCCGCAAAGGCCGACGGATGCAGGGCGTCTACGTCCCCTACTGGACCTTCGACGCCGACACGCGGTCAAGCTATCGCGGTGAACGGGGCACGGTCTATTACGAGACGCGCCCCGTCATGCGCGATGGCAAGATGACGACCCAGCGCGTCGCCAAGGTCCGCTGGCGGCCTGCCAGCGGTCGGGTCGCGCGCTTTTTCGATGACGTTCTGGTCATGGCCTCGACCTCGCTCCCCAAGCGGTTCATCGACGCGCTGCCGCCCTGGGACCTCGGCCTTCTCGAGCCCTACCGCCCCGAATTTCTCGCCGGGTTCCGGGCCGAGGCCTACTCCGTCGATCTCGACCAAGGCTTCGTCGAGGCCAAGCAGGCCATGGATCGCCAGATCTCGCGAGACGTGAAATTCGACATCGGCGGGGACCAGCAGCGCATCCACCGGATCGACACCGACATGTCGGACATTACCTTCAAGCACATCCTGCTGCCGATCTGGCTCGCCGCCTACAAGTTCCGCGGCCAGACCTTCCGGATCGTCGTCAACGCCCAGACCGGCCGCGTCCAGGGCGAGCGCCCCTGGTCGACCTGGAAGATCGCGGTGGCGGTTGTGTTGGGCCTGATTGTCGCCGGTGCCGTCGGCTATGTGATGGCTCAGCAGTGAGACACATGAGCGACGCGGGCCTCTCAACTTAGGCGTAATCCATACCGATAGAGTGTCGCTCCACCCCGGTAAGCTTTCGTGCGCCTTGGTGAAGCAGGCAATGACGTCGCCTCATCCGTCCCGATCGGCACCCAGCGAGCGCTGCCACTCAACAGCTGCGAAGATCCCCTCCCCAATCCCGCACTCGCACTCGGCCTTGTGCCCGGGCGGCGCTGAAGGCATGTTTGCGCAAACAGTTGGGAAAGGACCCATCGATGATCCTCTGCTGCGGAGAAGCTCTGATCGACATGCTGCCCCGGGAAAGCCGCGACGGCGAGCCGGCCTTCGCGCCCTATTCCGGAGGGGCGGTGTTCAACACCGCGATCGCGCTCGGGCGGCTGGGTGCGCCCTCGGGGTTCTTCTGCGGGATCTCCAACGATCTCTTCGGCGAACAGCTCATGCGGGCGCTCGAGGCGTCCAATGTCGACGCCTCTCTCGCCGCACGCAGCGACCGACCGACCACCTTGGCCTTCGTGACCCTCACCGACGGCCACGCGAAATATGCGTTCTACGACGAGAACACCGCGGGGCGCATGCTGACCGAGGACGACCTCCCGGCCCTGCCCGATGATCTCAACGCGATCTTTTTCGGCGGGATCAGCCTCGTCTCCGAACCCGCGGCGGATGCCTACGCAGCGCTATCGGAGAAGGCGCAAGGCCAAGCGGTCATCATGATGGACCCCAATATCCGCCCTGGCTTCATTCGGGACGAGGCGCGCTACCGCGCCCGGATCGAGGCGATGCTGTCCCGGGCGGATATCGTGAAGGTCTCGGATGAGGACATGGACTGGCTTGGCACCACGGCCGAGGACATCCTCGCCGCGGGCGCAACACTTGTTCTCGTCACGCGCGGCGCCGAAGGGGTCGACGCGGTGACCCGGGACGGCACGATGCGGGTGCCGGCCAAGCCCGCGAACGTGATCGACACCGTAGGTGCGGGCGACACGTTCAACGCGGGCCTCCTGGCGGGACTCTGGCGCGACAAACTGCTGACGCGCGATGCGCTCGGCGCCGCGTCCCATGACGACTTGCGTCCCGCTGTCTCGCTCGGAGCGGCGGCGGCGGCGGTGACCGTCAGCCGGGCGGGCGCAAATCCGCCCTGGGACCACGAATTGTGAGGGCGCTGCTTCAGCGTGTCTCCGAGGCGTCGGTCTCGGTCGACGGCCAGATTATCGGAGAGATCGGCCCCGGCCTTCTGATCCTCGTCTGTGCCATGCAGGGCGATGGTGACGAGGCAGCGACCGCATTGGCCACCAAGATCTCGAAACTGCGCATCTTCCGCGACGAGGCGGGCAAGATGAACAGATCGGTGACAGATGCGGGCGGCTCGGTCCTTGTCGTCAGCCAGTTCACGCTCGCCGCGGACACGAGCCGAGGCAACCGGCCGGGGTTTTCGACCGCCGCGCCGCCAGCCGAGGGCGAGCGGCTCTATCTCCACTTCGCCGAGGCGCTTAGGGATTTGGGGCTGCCAGTCGAGACGGGAGAGTTCGGCGCGGACATGAAGGTGTCGCTCGTGAACGACGGCCCCGTGACCATCTGGATGGACAGCGACGCGTAAGCCGGACGCGTTATCTGAGCCGCGTGATTTCCCTCACGCGCTCCCGTTAGATCACGGCTCGCGCAGGGCTTCGCGGCTCTTCCAGAGCGGTTTGGCGAGATAGCTCAGAACCGTCTTCTCGCCGGTCATCAGCTCGGCCTGCGCCTGCATGCCCGGACGCAGCGAAATCGCGCGTGCCCGACCATCGAGGGCGTCCGGTTCAAGCTCGACCAGAACCTTGTAATGCGGGCGGCTCTCGCGGTCGTCCGGATCGGTCGTGGTATCGGCGGACACGACGCTGACGCGGCCGGGCAGCGCTCCGAAGATCGTGTAGTCATACGCGGTCAGCTTGATATTCGCCTCCTGCCCGCTGCGTATATGCGCAATATCCTCAGGGCGTACACGCGCCTCGACAAAGAGCGCGTCGTCTATCGGCGTGATCTGGAGAAGCTCTTCGCCCGGACGCACGACACCGCCGATGGTCGTGACCGAGATCGTGTTGACCACACCCGGCATCGGGGCACGCAGAACCGTCCGTGCCAACTGATCCTCGGAGGCGCGGAGCGTCTGGCGCAGCGTCGCAAGTTCGCGCAGCGTGTCCGCATGGGCCTGCGCGCGATCGAGCTCGGATTGGGTCACGATCTCCTCGTAGCGCAGGCGCGCGTCGGCATGCGCCTTGCGAGCGCGGGTCACCTCGATCAGCGCGACGACCTCTTCGGCGAAGAGCTTTTCCATCAGCTCGCGCTCGGCCTCGGCCTGATCCAGAACCGCGCGGGCGCCGCTGGCGCGCGCGGCGAAATCCTCGGTCCGGGCGAGCAAAAGCGCGCGTTCGGAGGCCGCGATCAGCGGGTTCCGGTCAGACAAAGAGGCGGGAATGTCGAAGGACGACATCCCCGCCAGTTCTGCCTCGAGCCGCAGACGGCGAATCTCGAGAGCGGTGATCTGATCGCCGAGGTCGCCGACCTCGGAGCTGAAACGGGTGCCGTGCAGACGCGCGAGGATTTGCCCCTCGGCGACGATGTCGCCTTCGCGCACCAGAAGCTCCTCGAGGATTCCGCCCTCGAGATTCTGGATGATCTGCGGACGCGAAGACGACACGATCTCGCCTTCGGCCCGCACGATCTCGTCGAGGCTCGCCACCGCGGACCACCCGATAAAGGTCGCGACGGCCCCCGCCACGAGCCATGTCATCCGCGACGGCCCCTTGAGGGTTTCGCCAAGCTGGCGGTCGAGATCGGTCAGCGTCGCGCTCATGCCTCAGCCCTCCCCGTTCGCCGCGCGGGCAAGATGGTCGAGCACCTCGCGCTTCGGCCCGTCGACCGCGAGCTTGCCGCCCGACAGGATGACGGTGCGCTCCACGAGGCTCAGGATCGGCACGCGATGGGTCGCGATGATTGCCGTGCGACCGTCGAGCCAGGTCTCGAGACGCGACACCAAGGTCTTCTCCAGCGTCTGGTCGAGCGCCGCGGTCGGCTCGTCGAGCAGACATACCGCGGGGTCCTGCAGCCAGAGACGCGCCCAGCCGACCGACTGCCGCTGCCCGACGGACAAGCCCGCGCCACCGTCGCCGATGACAAGGTCCAGACCTTCCGGATGGGCTTTCACGAACTGGCCGAGTCCTGCGAAATCAAGCGCTTCGTAGAGACGCGCGTCGTCCGTATCGGGGTTCGCAAGCGTCAGGTTCTCGCGCAGACTGCCGGAGAAGAGCCGCACATCTTGGCCGAGATACCCGATCCCGCGCCGCAGGTCGCGCGGATCGATCTGCGCCATCTCGACACCGTCGAGCAACAGCCGCCCGCTCTCTTGCGGATAAAGCCCCGAGAGCACCTTGAGGAAGGTGGATTTGCCGGAGCCGTTGGCGCCCAGAACCGCGACGCGCTGCCCGGCAGGAATGGCCAGGGCCGTCAGATCGAGCGCCGGAGCGCCCTCGCGATAGCGGAACGTCACGCCGCGCAACTCGAACCGGCCGTCAAGGTTCGGGCGGCGCAGATAGGTGCGCGCGGCATCGCGATCCTGCGGCGCGTCCGCGATCTCGTCCAGCGCATCGAGCGCGGTTTTCACATTGGACCAGCGTGCCAGGATGCCGGTCAGTTGCGTGAGCGGAGCCAAGGTGCGCGAGGTCAAGATGCCCGTCGCGATGATCGCGCCCACCGTGAAACTGCCCGAAAAGACAAGATAGGTCCCGGCGATCACGGCCCCGATATAGGTCGCCTGCTGCACACCCTGCGCCCAGACGGTGAGCGCCGCGGCAAGCCGTCGCTGGTCGGAGCTTTTCAGCGCCTGGACGGCGGTCAGCTCGGCCCAGAGACGCTCCATTCGCGCTTCGCCGCGCTGGGTCTTGAGCGTGTCGAGATCGCCGACCACCTCCTGCAGGAGCCGCGATTGCCGGACCGAGGCGCCCTGCATATCCTCGGTCATCCGGACCATGCGGCGCTGCATCAGAAGGCCCGGCAGGATCATCAGCGCGGCTCCGGCCAGCACGAGCCAGACCACGGGCCCAGCGATCACCGCGATGAGGACAAGGAAGATGGCGAGGAACGGCAGGTCCGCCAGCGCCCCGACGGTCGAGGCGGTGAAGAACTCTCTCACGGAGCCGAAATCCCGCATCGCGGCAAAGAGGCGCGCCGGAGATTTGGCCGCGATGTCGGACCGCATACCCGCGAGGCGCGCCATGAGGTGACGCTGGGCCGCGGCCTCCAGTTGCCGCCCCGTCCCGTCCAGCAGCCGCCCCCGCGCCAGCTTGAGCGCGCCCTCGAAGATCAGCGCCGCCATGGCTCCGGCAGCCAGAACCCAGAGGGTTGCCTCGGATTGATGCGGGATGACGCGATCATAGACCTGAAGCGCGAAAAGAGCTGTGGATACTGCCAGTATATTTGCAACAAAGGAGCCGATAGCGACTTCGGAGAGCGGCTTTCTGAAGCGGGCGAAGAGGCCCCAGAACCAGTGAGCGTCCCGGGCCGACGATGTCAGCTTTTCCGCGATGTTTGCGATGGGCGGCTCACCCTGAACCCAGAGGCCGGAGAAATACTCTAGAAATACCTCGCGTTCGATTGACGTAGGCTCGCCTGCAGTCTGCGGGTCGACAGCGATGATCTCATCGCCTTCGACCCCAAGAACCAGAGTGATTTCGCCAGACTTCAGAACCGCAAGCGCCGGGAGTTCAACGTCACCAGGAGCCGCCCTGTGTTTCGTCGCAATTAGTCCCGCAGCGCGGGCACCGGCAAGCGCGGCGTCGGCGGCACTGCGCTCGCGTCCAACCGCGTCTCGAATATCGCTCAGAACCGGCTCGAGGCCTCTGCGACGGGCAAGTCGCCGGATCGCTTCGGCGCATGCGTCCGCATCCGCTAGGGCAATCTGCCCGCCATCATCCGCACCGCCCTTCCCCAAGATCGCCCCGAGAATGCTGCGGCCTGCGGTCTGAGCGAGAGCGATCACAGCGCGCCCCCATCCACCAGCTGACCGCGCATGTGGGCGATCGCGATATCGGTGCGCGCCAACCGATATTTCAGGTCAATCGCGGATTCGAGCGCCGATGCATATGTCTCGTATACACCGACGACATCCATCACGCGCCGCTGACCGTAATCGTACTGCTTCTGAAACTGGTCGAGATTGGCCTTCGCCGCGCGGGTCAGCCCCTCGGCCTCCTCCCCCTGGCGCTTCAAGGCGCTGCGGTCCCGCTCCAAGGATGCGAGCCTGCGATTGGCGTCCTCGCGCGCTTCCGCGACGCGCTTGACCGCGGCCTCCTTGCGCGCTTCCAGCGCCTCGAGCGAAGCCGGCGTCCCGAAGCCGAACCCGGTCTCGGCCTCGACGCCCAGCGCCGATTGCGTCTCGCGGCCATCAAACGCGGCGCTTGCCGAAAGTCCGGGCAGATGGGCGGCGCGGTCGATCCGCACCTGCGCCACCGCGATGTCACGCTCGGCCTCGGCGCGACGCACGGCCAGCGGGTCCACCGGCGAGGACGGCGCCACCGATCCGATGCCGTGAAGGTCGGAGAGCGGGCGCGCCGACATCGCGGCCAACTCGGCCTCCGCCGAGAGCGCGCGCTCTTTCGCACGATCGCGATTGGCGCGGATATCGGCGAGCTTCTGGCGCAGGATATTAAGGTCGGAAGGATCGGACACGCCGCCCTCGACACGACGCAGCATGACATGCTCGAAGCGGCTCATGTCACCCAGCGCCCGGTCGAAATGCGCGCTGGCCTCGCGACCTTCCTCGCGGTCGAGATAGAGGGTCAGCGCGTCGTGGACGCGATCGTTGCCGTCTTCCACCAAGTCGACGGCGGCGAGCTCGACCTCGCCCCGGGCGCGCTCGCGCTCGGCTTCCTTGCGGCCGTGATCGAACAGCACCTGGTTCAACACGAGATCGCTGACCACGTCGCCGAGACCGGTCAGCGTGATCCGCGGACCGATCGTCGGCAGCCAGTTCTTGTCGGCCGCCTTGCGACGCAGCTCGGCCGCGCGCAGCTCGGCCTCGGCCACCCGCGCATCCGCCGCCATGACCGACGCCGCGACCTCGGCATAAGACGAGCCGGGCACCAGCACGCTCCGGCGCGCGACGAGATCCGAGATCAGGGGCGAGCGATACTCGGTCGATTGCGGCTCAGGCGTTTGCGCGTCGGTGGAGAGGTCGGCCGGGGTCGATGCCGCGGCGGGAGATTCGGCAAGCGGAGATTGCCCGAAGCGCGTCGCCGCCTCCGGGCTCACCGAGCCCAGGCAGCCCGACAGCGCCAGCGTCGCGGTCAATGCCGCAACGCCGTTATGCCGTCTTGCACATGCCATCCGTCGCCTCCGCAATCGCTGTGCCCCGAAGGGCGGCCGCGCGCCGGGAGACCCGGCGCACGCTGCGATCAGATCACCACCTGGGT
The DNA here is from genome assembly GCF_042679605.1 of Litorisediminicola beolgyonensis. Classification (NCBI taxonomy): domain Bacteria; kingdom Pseudomonadati; phylum Pseudomonadota; class Alphaproteobacteria; order Rhodobacterales; family Paracoccaceae; genus Litorisediminicola; species Litorisediminicola beolgyonensis. Next base: position 56,396 of record NZ_JBHTMU010000005.1, on the reverse strand, counting down.
GATGTCGTCGTCGATCTTCAGAACCGCGTCGCCGAAGGCGAAGGTGTTGAAGGTCTCGCCGTTCACGGTCTCGGTGCCGGTTGCCTCGGCGCCGGAGATGGTCACCACGTCGTCGGCCCCGCCGATCACCGTCAGCTCGTCGCCATCCGCCGCAAGCGCCTTGATCTGCGCCTCGGTGATGGTGAGCTGGCTTTCCTCGGCGAACTGGAGGTCGATCACACCGATCTCGTACTCCGACAGCGTCTGCGCCAGCGCATCCGTCATCGCCACTTCCGAGGTCGTCGTGTCGTCAACCACGAGGTAGGTGCCCGCGGTGTTGCCCGCCGCGTCCGTCGTGGTCACGACGAGATGCGAGCCGTCCGGCACGACCTCGGTGAAGCCCAGGGCGGTTTCGCCGAGCGCGACCAGATCGGCCGAGGAGAAGTCCACCTCGCTCACCGATCCGTCGGCCTCGACATGGCCGAGCGCGACCTCGGCCTCGGTGCTCTCGATCGAGATGCCGCGCAGGCCGGTGTGATCGCGGGTATAGCTCTCGATCACCGGCGCGTCGGGCGCGATGGTGTCAAAGGTGATCGATTGGCTGAGCGTGGCGCTGTTGCCGGCGCGGTCGGTGGCGACCGCCGTCAGCGTGGCCGAGGTCTCGCCTGCCGGAAGCTCGGAGGCGGCGAAGCTCACCGACCAGCTGCCCGAAGCGGACACGGTCGCGGCATGGCTGACGCCCGCCAGGGTGACCATCACCGTCGAGCCGGGCTCGACCGTTCCGGTGAGGATGAGGCCTTCCGCCGCTTCGGCGAAGTTCACCACGCCGTCGGCGCCGCCGGGCGTTCCGAGCATCTGGAAGTTGCGAACGATGGTGTCGACGTCAAAGGCGGTCTGGGCAGACGATGCGTTCCCCGCGCCGTCGACGGTCGAGACCGCCAGCGTCGCGCCGTATTCCCCGGCCTCGAAGACCGAGGAGGGCACCGTCACTGACCAGCTTCCACCCGCGCCGGTCACCACCTGCGTGGTGAAGGCGCCATAGCTGAACGAGATTACCGCGCCCGGCGTCGAGCTGCCGGTCACGAGGATCCCGGCCCCGGCTTCGGCGGCGTTGACGATATTGTCGCTCGTCACCGGGTCGATGGTCAGCGGATGCGGATCGGTGTCGACGACGATGGTGTCGCCGATCACGGTCGCATTGCCGAACGCGTCGGTCGATATGACGGATATTTCGCGGGTATACGTGCCCATCTCGAGGATCGAGGTGGTCGCCAGGAACTGCCAGCTGCCGGTCTCGGACACGGTCGCGGTGTAGCTTGCGCCGTCGATGGTGATGGTCACGGTCGCGCCGGGCTCGGTGGTGCCGGTCAGGATCTGGCCGCCCTCGTAGCCCGCGAGGTTCAGCAGCCCGCCGGTGCCACCGGTGCCGGAGAGGATCGTGAGCTCCGGTGCGATGGTGTCGATCTCGATGGTCGGGCCGTCGAGCTGCGAGGTGGTGCCATCATCCTCGTTGACGACGACGTCGACCTCGTAGGTGCCGTCCTCGGGGAAGTTCTCGCCGTCGAAAACCGCCTCCCAGGTGTCGTCATCCTTGGCGATCACGGTCACCTGCTCGTCGCCGATGGTGACGACCACTTCCGAGCCGCCCTCGGCAGTGCCGGTGATCGCGATGAACTCGTCATCCTCGCCGTTGAGCGAGATGCCGCCATCGGCATTGTTGACAGTCGGATCGACGCGCTCGTCCCCGCCGTTGCCGCTGGAATTGCTGCCGCCGCCATCGCCGTCGCCGCCGGCCGAGCCAAGAAGCGCCGCGCCGCCGACGGCCGCGCCGCCTGCGCCGAGCGTCGTGAGCAGGCCCGAGCCGCCCAGAAGGCCGGTCGCCAGCATGCTGACATCCTCTTCAGAGGCCGCGTCGCCGTCGAGATAGGTCGCCGCAACCACCTGCGGCTCGTCGAGGAAGATCAGGCTCTCCGACGGGGTCCACTTGCCCCAGGCTTCCGCCGGGGCGTAGCTCGCCAGGAGAACGCCGCCGCCCCCGTCGACCAGCATCACTTCGCTGAGCTGCCCGCTGGCGCTCAGGAACAGGCGCTGCTCGGCGCCCGGGGCGAAGTATCCGTCCAGGACGACGACCCGGCCATCGGCCAGCGTCATCTGCAGGTCGTTCCCGACGCGGTCATAGCCGCGCACGTCGGACGCATTCAAATGGACGGAAATCTCACTGCCCGGTTGGGCCGTGATCGCGAAAGTCTCACCGGTTTCGGAGATCTTGCCACGCTGGACCGCACCCATGGGGGTGCGAGTCACGAAATCGATCGTGCTCATACTTTTCACCGCTCTGCCTCAAACAGCGGTCTTTTTTGCGACCGCCCACTTATTGCCATCTGGGTTACAGAGTTTCGCCTCATTCGCCAAAAGAAAAATTTCCAGCGCCGTGAGAAAATCCCCCTGCCCCGCATGCGGTGTGTCTTTGAGACATCGAAATCAATGACATCGGTGCCGCGACGGGTGCCGGTCACGCCACCTTTTATGGAAAATTGCGCGACGCCGTCCTATCTGGCAGAGGGGCCGGGACCGAAGACGCGGACAGGACGCCCGCGACAGCAGGAGACGGAATGACCGCATCGAGCCAGAGTTTCGAGCCCGCGAGCTGCGACGATCGCCCTCTGCGCGCCGCGCTCGGACGGTTCGCGACGGGCGTGACGGTGGTGACCTGCCAGACCGAGGACGGCCCTCTCGGGATCACGGCGAACAGCTTCGCCAGCGTCTCCCTCGATCCGCCGCTGGTGCTCTGGTCCCCGGCAAAGGGATCGGCGCGCTTTCCCTTCTTCGCCGCTGCGGACCGCTACGCGATCCACGTGCTCGGGGCCGAGCAGGCCGAGCTGTGCCGCGCCTTCGCCCGGAACGGAGACTCCTTCGGACGCTTCGCATGGCGCGAAAGCGCGGGTGGCGTGCCGCTGCTGGAGAACTGCCTGGCGCGGTTCGAATGTGACAAGGTCGCCGAGCATGAGGGCGGCGATCATGTCATCGTCGTCGGGCGGGTCACCCGCGTCACGACACGGCCGGGCGCCCCGCTGCTGTTTTTCGGCGGCGCCTATGGGGCCTTCTCTGCCGAGGACTGACCGATCACGCCGCCTGACGCTCGACCCGCTCGGCCGTGCGCCCGAAGGCCGCTTCGAACCACGACCGTGAGACCGCAGGCGAGAGCCCCGCACTGGCCGCGACCCGCGCCCGCGCCTCGGCGCTGAACTCCCAGAGACCCACGGAGATGCGCGCGCGGCCCTCGCCGGTGCTGCCGAGCACATCCGGAGACGCCCCGATGCGGCTGTAGATCCGCACCATCCGCGCATCGAACACACCGACATAGTGTTTCACGCCAAACCCCTGCATGACCTCGCCGCCCGCCAGCATGAGTGCCGCCGCCGTGCCCGCGCAGGTCTCGCGCGCCAGGCAGAACCGCGTGCATTCCCAGATCAGCGGGCTCTCGATCAGGACGCCGCCGGTGAGATCCCCGAAATGATCGTTAACCATGGTCCGCCCCGTGGTCGGCAGAAGCCGCATCGAGCCGCCATGGCTGCCATCGGGCCGTTCCCAGATCACGTAGAGCGGGTTCAGCGCGTCATACTCGTCCCGCTCTTCGCCATTCCCGTCGACCGCGACCTCCCATCCGAGCCGGGTGTGGAACTGATCGGCCCGATCGCGGAACATGGTGTCCCGGAGGCGCGGAAACCGGTCGAGATCGGCGGCGTAGACGTAACGGATCATGGCGTGCTCCCTGCTGATGACGGGAACGATCCTGCACAGACCAGAATTAAGACCGGATTGACGCCGCGCTCTTACCGGTCACACGACGATAAGACCGCGCTGGAGAGCACGGGCGACCGCGTGGGTCGTGTTCATCGCGCCGAGCTTGTAGCGGGCGCTTTCGACATAGACCCGCAGCGTGTGCTCCGAGATCGAGAGCGTGTCCGCCACCTGGGCCCGGCTGTAGCCGACGGCAAGAAGCGTCATCGCCTCGATCTCGCGCGGGCTGAGCGGCTGCGCGGCCTCGGGCTGCCGCCCCGGTTCCATCTCCAGCGCCTTCTGGTTGAAGAAATGCGCAAGGAGAATGAGATCGCGGCGATTGGTCCCGGTGAAATCCTCCCACTCCGCGCCGGTGCAGTTGTGGCTCACGGTGAAGAGCGCGAATTGTCCGTTCGGGCCGCGGATCGGGATCGAGAAGCCCTGGTTGCCGACTCCGTGGGCGATCGCGTCCTTCTGGAACTGCCGCTGCGCCCTGCCCGTCCAGTCGAGACGCTTCCAGTCCACGGGATGAAACCGCTGGTAGCACCCTTGCACGACCGGATCGATCCGCAGGTAACCCTGCTCCAGGTAGCGCGACACCCACTTTGCGTCGTAGGTGCCGCAGCCGAATTGATCCCCGTTCGAATTGACCCAGTGATAGACGATATGATCGACGCGGTAGAGATCCCTCAGCGCCTCGATCGCGTCCTGCAGATCCTGTGGCCGGTCAGCGCATTCCAGCCGCCCCAGCGTGTCGTCGAGTAAAGGCGTTATCCCCAACGCGCCCATGTCCCGCTCCCCTCATGGCCGACGCAATCTCGGCATGCGCGACAAGCCGGGTCTCTTCCAGCTGCCGTGCAAGCACCTCGAGCTCATTCGCATGAGCGAAGGTTTTCAGGTCCGAAATGACGTCGATGATCCAGTCATGTCCCACGGGGAGTTTCTCCTCTAAATGGTTAACGATCCATTAACTCAACTATAACACGACAGATCGGGCACCTTCCATTCACGGATTTCAACTCCCCACAAACTGCGAGGGACGGCCCGGGTAGCACACTGATCTCTTTGGAGGCGCCCACACCGGACGGCAAAAACCCGCCGCGTCGTTGGACGCGGCGGGTCATCAGGCGCGATTCGGAAACGCTGTGTTTCTCAGCCGTTGGCGAGCACGTCCTCGAGCGTGCGCAGCCCGGTCTTCGGCGACTGCACGAGAACCGACATGTTGCCCGGCTTATGCTCGTTGCGCATCATCTTCATATGCGCCTCGGGGATCTCGGCCCAGGGGAAGACCTCGGACATGCAGGGATCGAGACGGCGCTCCAGCATCAGCTTGTTGGCCGCGGCGGCCTGCTTGAGATGCGCGAAATGCGAGCCCTGCAGGCGCTTCTGGTGCATCCACATGTAGCGCACGTCGAAGGTGGTGTTGAAGCCGGAGGTGCCTGCGCAGATCACGACCATGCCGCCCTTCTTCACCACCAGCGTGGAGACCGGGAAGGTCGCCTCGCCCGGGTGCTCGAAGACCATGTCCACGTTCACGCCCTTGCCGGTGATCTCCCAGATCGCTTTGCCGAACTTGCGCGCTTCCTTCAGCCACTCGTTATATTCGGGCGTGTTGACGGTCGGGAGCTGACCCCAGCAGTTGAAGTCGCGACGGTTGATCACGCCCTTCGCGCCCATCGACATGACGAAATCCCGCTTGCTCTCGTCTGAGATCACCGCGATGGCGTTGGCGCCGGTCGTGTTCGCCAGCTGGATCGCGTAAGAGCCGAGACCGCCCGACGCGCCCCAGACCAGGACGTTCTGACCCGGCTTCAGCTCATGCGGATGGTGGCCGAAGAGCATCCGGTAGGCGGTGGCCAGCGTGAGCGTGTAGCAGGCGGCCTCTTCCCAGGTCAGGTGCTTCGGACGCGGCATGAGCTGCTGGGCCTGCACATTGGTGAACTGCGCGAAAGAGCCGTCCGGCGTCTCGTAGCCCCAGATCCGCTGGCTCGGCGACAGCATCGGGTCGCCGCCGTTGCACTCTTCGTCGTCACCGTCGTCCTGGTTGCAGTGGATGACGACCTCGTCGCCCACCTTCCAGTTCTTCACCTTGTCACCGACCGCCCAGACGATGCCCGACGCGTCCGAGCCCGCGATGTGGAACTCGGCACCATGCACGTCGAAGGGAGAGATCGGAACGCCCTTGCCCGCCCAGACGCCATTGTAGTTCACACCGGCGGCCATCACGAGCACCAGCACTTCGTGGCTGTCGAGCTTCGGGACGTCGACCACTTCCTGCTGGAAGCTCTTGTCGGGATCGCCATGGCGCTCGCGACGGATCGCCCACGCATACATCTTCTTGGGCACGTAGCCCATCGGGGGCATCTCGCCGACCTCGTACAGGTCTTTCTCCGGTGCGTCGTAGTGCACGATGTCGGTCTGCGTATCGAGAGCCATGTCTGCCTCCTTCTTGAGTCTGACGATCTGGCCCGACCCGCGGAGCGCATCCTGCGCCGCGCCGCAGAATCGAGCGGTTCCGAGCCGGAATACAGTCCGGCGAGCAACAATTCAACAAGACTTAGGCCGTTTTTGTAATTTTATGACCCCGCAGGCGCAGAAACTTATGCTGCGCCCGCATCATCCCGCCAGAAATGCTGGATCGAGCGGGCATAATATTCAGCGATCTGGCGCTGCTCCGGGACCAGCGACACCTGCCCCTCCGCCTCGACCGCAAGGCCCCGGCGCAGCAGGATGCGCAGCCCGTGCTCAGCAATGAGTGCCCGCTGCCCGCGCGGGACATGCACGCGGTCGGAGGGAAGCAAGCGCAGGACCTCGGTGACACGTCGCTCCAGCGCGACCCGATCCTGCGGACCTTCGGTCAGAAGGAGGTGGCACATAAGGGGAACCGGCAGAACCGGGACCGCATCCGCGATCCGCGCCACGAGATGGTTGGCCAGGGCTTCGGGGTCCTCGGCGAGTTCGCGATGATCCCTGAGCGACATCGGCACGCCGTAGCCGACCGCGGCATGCCCGAAGCGATGGTAGCGCCCGGTGACGCGGAGCCACAGGAGCCGGATCGCCTTGAGCATGACCACCGAGATCGAGGCGTTGAAGCGCCGCTCGCCCGATTGTCCGGCGGCGACAAGAATGCGATCCTCGAGCACGCGGTCGTAATTCAGAGCGACGGGAACGAAGACGACGTCCCGCGCTTCGAGATCCAGATCCTCGATGATGTATTTCAGAAGCCCGAGCTTCGGCGTCGCGATCGCACCATCGAGGCTGAGCCCTCCTTCGGGAAAGATCGCCTGCGACACGCCCCCGACCGTCGCCAGCTGCACGTAGCGTTGCAGGACCTTGCGATAAAGCGCGTTGCGCGACTTGCGACGGATGAAATAGGCGCCCATCGCGCGGATCAGCGAGGACAGCGGCCAGACCCGCGCCCATTCGCCCACCGCGTAGCTCAGCGCCTGCCGCTCGGCCGCGAGATAGGTGACGAGAACGTAATCCATGTTCGAGCGGTGGTTCATCACGTAGATCACCGTCGCGTCGCGGGGGATCTCTGCCATGGCCGCGCTGTTGGGAGAGATCACCGCGATCCGGTAGAGCGCGTTGGACAAGAGCCGCGCCAACCGGATGGCGACGCCGAAATAGATCAGGGCGGAGAAGGCGGGAACGATCTCGCGGGCGTAGCGCTGCGCGATCTCGAAAGCCACGTCCTCGCGGGTCCCGGTCTCCTGGGCATGCTCGGCGACGGCGCGGGTCACCTCGGGATCGTAGACCAGCCGGAGGATCATGTCCGAGCGTCGCGCGAGTTTGAACGGCTCGATCGGGCGCTCCAGCCGGGTGTTGAGCCGGGCGACAAGACGTTCGGCCCGCCGGCGGAAGAACCAGCGCACCGACGGAAAGAGAAAATGCGACGCGAAGGTCACCGCTGCAAAAAGCACGATGAGGACAAAAAGCCAGATCGGGAGCGTCACGGTGCCGGTCATGGCCCGACAGTCGCAGCGGATCGCAGATCCGACAAGTCTGGAGACGCAGGGCGCAACGCTCGCCGTTTGCGGGGGCCGAAATCCGAACCGGATTTCGCGCGGTTTCCGGTTCGGAAACCGATCCCGGCGCAACCCTCTTCTCGCAACCGCAGCAACGCGCTATCCAGTGAGGGATGCCGCAGCGCGGCGAATTGACATCGCCATAATGTTTCGAATAAGCAAGCCCGAGCGAAATATTATTGCGACGCCATCTAACGACCCGGAGGTCCAAAATGTCCGACACCCAGACGCCCCAGCGCGACAAACCGTGGCTGATCCGGACCTATGCCGGACACTCGACCGCAGCGGCCTCGAACGCGCTCTATCGCGGCAATCTCGCCAAGGGGCAGACGGGTCTTTCGGTGGCCTTCGACCTGCCGACCCAGACCGGCTATGACAGCGACCATGTCCTTGCCCGCGGCGAGGTCGGCAAGGTCGGCGTCCCCGTCTGCCATCTTGGCGACATGCGCACCCTCTTCGACCAGATCCCGCTCGAGCAGATGAACACCTCGATGACGATCAACGCGACCGCGCCCTGGCTTCTGGCGCTCTACATCGCGGTGGCCGAGGAACAGGGCGCGGATATCTCGAAGCTTCAGGGAACGGTTCAGAACGACCTGATCAAGGAATACCTCAGCCGCGGCACCTATATCTGCCCGCCGAAACCCTCGCTCAAGATGATCGGCGACGTCGCGGAGTACTGCTACAAACACGTTCCCAAGTGGAACCCGATGAATGTCTGCTCCTACCACCTGCAAGAGGCCGGAGCGACGCCGGAACAGGAACTGGCCTTCGCGCTCGCAACGGCCATCGCGGTCCTCGACGAATTGAAACCCCGCGTTCCCGCCGAGGATTTCCCGACGCTCGCGGGCCGGATCTCCTTTTTCGTGAATGCCGGCATCCGTTTCGTGACCGAGATGTGCAAGATGCGCGCCTTCGTCGATCTCTGGGACGAGATCCTGCGCGACCGCTACGGCATCGAGTACGCGAAGTTCCGGCGCTTCCGCTACGGGGTGCAGGTGAACTCGCTCGGCCTGACCGAGCAGCAGCCCGAGAACAACGTCTACCGGATCCTGATCGAGATGCTGGCCGTCACATTGTCCAAGAAGGCCCGCGCCCGCGCGGTCCAGCTTCCGGCCTGGAACGAGGCGCTCGGCCTGCCGCGTCCCTGGGACCAGCAATGGTCAATGCGCATGCAGCAGATCATGGCCTACGAGACCGATCTCCTGGAATATGACGATCTCTTCGACGGCAACCCGGCGGTCGAGCGCAAGGTCGAAGAGCTGAAGGACGGCGCGCGGTCGGAACTGGCCAATCTCGGCGCCATGGGCGGCGCCATCGGCGCCATCGATTACATGAAGTCGCGCCTGGTCGAGAGCAACGCGGACCGCGTCAACCGCATCGAGCGCGAGGAAACCGTCGTCGTCGGCGTCAATCGCTGGACCCAGTCCGAGCCCTCCCCGCTTCTCGGAGAGGACGGCGGCATCATGGTCGTCGATCCCGCGGTCGAGCAGGACCAGGTCGCGCGGCTGAACGACTGGCGCGCGAGCCGCGACAGCGCGGCGGTCGAGGCCGCCCTTGCGGATCTCCGCTCCGCCGCCCGCGACGGGCGCAACGTGATGGAGGCGTCGATTGCCGCCGCGAAGGCCGGGGTCACGACCGGCGAATGGGCAGGCGAGATGCGCGCCGCCCATGGCGAATATCGCGGCCCGACCGGCGTGTCGAAATCAGTCTCGAACAAGACCGAAGGCCTGGATGACATTCGCGAGATGGTCGATGCGGTCTCCGACCGCCTCGGGCGGCGCCTGCGGTTCCTCGTCGGAAAGCCCGGCCTTGACGGCCATTCCAACGGTGCCGAGCAGATCGCCTTCCGCGCCCGCGATTGCGGCATGGAGATCGACTACGAAGGGATCCGCCTGACCCCGGAACAGATCGTCTCGGCTGCGCAGGAGAACGAGGTCCATGTCGTCGGCCTGTCGATCCTGTCAGGCAGCCACCTGCCCCTGGTCGAGGATCTCATGGAGCGCATGCGTGCCGCGGGCCTCAGCCATATCCCCGTGATCGTCGGCGGCATCATTCCCGACGAAGATGCAAAGCATCTTCGGGCGATGGGCGTGGCCAAGGTCTATACGCCGAAGGATTTTGTACTGAATACGATCATGAAAGATATCGTGACCCTCGCCGACCCCAAGGCGGTCGCCGCAGAATAACAACCGGAAGAATAGAAACACCCAATACGCACTCCCTTCGGATAGAAGAGAGTGCGTTTTTTATTATTTAATCGGGCTTCCAAGACTATTCCCTATTGCTTTTTAAAATGATCCGGCGCTGTATTCCTCCCGCACACACACGGGATAATAATAATGGCAATCGATCTTGAAAAAATGTCGAAGGACGAGCTGAAACAACTTCGCTCCGATGTCGATAAAGCGCTCAAAACTGTCGAAGCACGCCGTCGCGCTGAAGCAAAACGCGCTGCCGATGCGGTCGCAAAGGAATACGGCTTCTCTCTGGATGAGCTGATCACCGCCGACGGAAAAGGCGGCAAGGGCGTTCCGAAATACGCGAACCCCTCCGATCCGACGCAGACCTGGACCGGCCGCGGTCGCAAACCCAATTGGGTCAATGAATCGCTCGCTAATGGCGCCTCCCTGGACGATCTGAAGATCTGATCCGGTGACCATTCATATCGGCGCCGCCCCGGGCGAGATCGCGGAAACCGTTCTGATGCCCGGTGATCCGTACCGGGCGAAATGGGCGGCGGAGCGCTTTCTCGACAGTCCGAAACTGGTCAACGAGACGCGGGGCATGCTCGGCTATACCGGAACCTGGAAGGGACAGAAGGTCACCATCCAGGGCTCCGGCATGGGAATGCCATCGCTGTCGATTTACGCCAATGAACTGATCCACGATTACGGGGCGAAAACCCTGATCCGCATCGGGTCCTGCGGCGGGATGCAGCCCCAGATCGGGTTGCGCGACCTGATCCTCGCGATGACCGCCTCGACCCTGTCGACGCCTTCGCGCGGTATGTTCCGCGAGCTGAATTTCGCGCCTTGTGCTGATTGGGGCCTGTTGAAAGCCGCAGCGGACGCGGCTGCTGCGAGAGATCATAAAACCCATATCGGCGGCATTTATTCGTCGGACGTGTTCTATGACGAGCGCCCCGATCTCAACGAACAGATGACCCGGCACGGTATTCTCGGCGTCGAAATGGAGGCGGCCGAACTCTATATTCTCGCCGCGCGCCATGGCGTCCGGGCGCTTGCGGTTCTGACCGTCAGCGATCATCTCCAGACGCAGGAAGCCCTGCCCGCCTCGGAGCGGGAAACGAGTTTCGGCGACATGGTCGAAGTGGCCTTGGAAGCGGCGTTCGCCTGAGCGCGCCGCTTACACGCCGTGGCTCCGATCGTATCCGTTGGGCGCGGGCGGCATCCAACCTGACAGCGCATCGTCATCCGGCGTCAGGATATCGACCTCCAGCGGAAAACAGGGCGCCACGTCGCTCGTATGCTCGGCGCCGCAATCTCCTCCGGGACAGGCGCTGAGCGCGCCCAGAAGGTCGATCTCGGCAAAAAGCGTCAGATGATCGCCGGGCCGCACCGGGCTGGCCTTCATGATGTATTGCCCGGTATCGCGGCTGAAGCCGGTGCACATGAAGACGTTCAGCACATCGTGCACATGCGCCTCGGCAACATCAGGCGATAGTTCCCGCTCGGAGGCGAGCGCGCGGACGAGGTTCGAATGGCAGCAATTGTCATACTGCGTGCCCGAAAGCAGGTTCCCGGTATAGGGGTCGCAGCGCGTTCCGATCACGTCGTGCACGCGGCAGCCATAGGCGTCCTGCCCGTACCAGGACAGGCTGTCCTCGACGAGCGTGGCCATCGGCCGGAGTGTCGGGAAGCTTGACCAGAGCCGATCTCCGAGACCGACATGCGTGCCGTGGAGCGCGCGGGTCTTGCCGGAGTAGAACCGTTCGGACAGCTCCGCCGCCGACCAGAGGTTCAGATCACCGACCTGCGGCCCCTCGACGGACCGGATGCGGAAGAACGACCCGGCGGGCACGGTAAAACACCCGGCCTCCCGCGGCTCGACGCGGACCATGTCCGTCACCGTCGCGCCTGCCAGCGCAGAGGCATAGAGCGCCATGTCGGGCTGCGGCAGATCGTCGGTCGGATAGCAGATCACCGGCGCGATCTCGCGCCGGTCCGTGGCATCCCTTGGCTCTGATGTCATGGCGGGCCTCCTTTGCCCGCCATCTGATCCGAGAGCGGCGCCCGGGACAAGCTCAGCCCGCGCGCAACCCGGTCTCGACCAGCATCCCGCGCCGCTTGGCCTCGTAGTAATAGCCCCGGGCGTACCATTTCACCGCGGTGTCATAGTCGCCATCGGCCAAAAGCCAGGCCCCGCGCAGGTACTTGACCGCGTATTTCAGGTTGGTCTCCGCATCGAGGAGATCCGAGGCGTCCCCCCGGAAGCCCATCCCCCGCGCCGTCGCGGGCAGGATCTGCATCAGCCCGTAATAGGGACCGTTGCGCGCCCAGGGACGGTGCGTGCTCTCGCGGATGATGACCTTGTGCACCAGGGGCCGCGGCACGTCGTAGAGATCGGCATAGGTGTTGATGAGCTGGCGCAGCTCCGGCGTCTCGTTGGGATAGAGCGGCAGGGCCGGAGCGATGGCGACGAAGTTCGCCTGGTTGCCGCCCGTGGGCGCAGAGGTGCCGGCACAGGCGCCGAGAAACGGCAGGCCGAGCGCGATGAGAAGAACGGGAATGGAACGCATGACGCGGACTCACGATGTTTCGATGCCCGATGGCCTACACCCTTTCTCTCCCCGGCGCGCGCGTCAAAACCGGTCGCTCCCGCGCGCATAGGCAACTCCCCGCGCATCGCTCGGCGGTGCGCCGCGCTCTTGCAAAGCCCCGCTCCCGAGGACAACTTGGCCCCATGACCACCTCTCCCGGCACCCTCCTCTCCCTCGGCCACGGATATTCGGCGCGCGCCCTCGCCCGGCGGCTCCTGCCGCAAGGCTGGACGATCCTCGGCACAACCCGCTCTCCCGACAAGGCCGAGGCTCTGTCGGCGACGGGCATCACCCCGGTGCTCTGGGAGAGATCCGCGCTTCTCGAGGCGCTCGACCGCGCTGATTACCTACTCATGTCCGCCGCGCCCGGGGACGAGGGCGACCCGGCGCTGGCGGTTATCGGTGACGAGATCGCCGCACGGGCGTCGCGGATCCGCTGGATGGGCTATCTCTCGACCACCGGCGTCTATGGCGACCATGACGGCGGCTGGGTCGACGAGGACACGCCTGCCGATCCCGGCTCCGAGCGCGGACGCCTGCGCGTCGAGGCCGAGGCCGCCTGGCTCGCGATCCCGGACCTGCCCGTGCATGTCTTCCGGCTGGCCGGCATTTACGGCCCGGGCCGCGGCCCCTTCGCCAAGGTCCGCGCGGGCACCGCGCGGCGGATCATCAAGAAGAACCAGGTCTTCTCGCGCATCCATGTGGAAGACATCGCCCAGATCGTGGAGGCCTCGATCCGGCAGCCGGATCCCGGCCGGGTCTACAATCTCTGCGACGACGATCCCGCTCCCCCGCAGGACGTGCTCGCGCATGCCGCCGATCTTCTCGGCGTGCCCCGTCCGCCCGAGGTCCCGTTCGAAGAGGCCGAGATGTCGCCGATGGCGCGCAGCTTCTACGGCGACAGCAAGCGGGTGCGCAACGACCGCATCAAGGACGAGCTGGGCGTCACCCTGCTCTATCCCGATTACCGCAGCGGTCTCGCGTCCCTCCTCGACGAGGAAGAGCGGACCGCGCCGGCTTCATCTGTCGGATAAATATCCCGGAGAGCGCGAGAGGCAGCGCCTCTCGCCCGCCCGATGATCGGGACGATCAGCGGGCCAGACATGCCCGGGGCAGCTTGCTGCCCGGACCATCGGATCACGCCCGACGACTGACCTGCGCGACGCCCAGCGTGGCCAGCACCTTGGCCTCGATCTCCGCGCTGTTGAGGCCCGCGACCGCATACATGTCGCTCGGGCTCGCCTGGTCGATGAAGCTGTCCGGCAGAACCATGGAGCGGAATTTCAGACCGGTATCGAACACGCCCTCCTCCGCCAGGAGCTGCGCGACATGGCTTCCGAACCCGCCGATCGCCCCTTCTTCCAGCGTGATCAGCGCCTCGTGCTCGCGCGCGAGCCTGAGGATCAGGTCCCGGTCGAGCGGCTTTGCGAACCTCGCATCTGCCACCGTCGCCTCGATCCCCCGCGCCGCCAGCGCCTCTGCCGCGGTCAGCGCTTCCGCAAGCCGTGTTCCGAAGGACAGGAGCGCCACACGACCGCCCTCGCGCACCACCCGGCCGCGACCGATCTCCAGCGGCGTTCCGTGCTCGGGCATCTCGACGCCGACGCCCTCGCCGCGCGGGTAGCGGAACGCGATGGGGCCGTCGTCATGGGCGGCGGCGGTCGCCACCATGTGGCGCAGCTCGGCCTCGTCGGCGGCGGCCATCACCACCACGCCCGGCAGGCTCGCCATGTAGCCGATATCGAAACTCCCCGCATGGGTCGCGCCATCGGCGCCCACGAGACCGGCACGGTCGATGGCGAAGCGCACCGGCAGCCGCTGGATCGCCACGTCATGCACCACCTGGTCGTAACCGCGCTGCAAGAAGGTCGAATACATCGCGCAGAAGGGCCGCATCCCGCCGGCCGCGAGTCCCGCGGCGAAGGTCACGCCATGCTGCTCGGCGATGCCCACGTCGAAGACCCGCGACGGGAACCGCTCGGCCATCAGGTTCAGACCCGTCCCGTCCGGCATCGCCGCGGTCACCGCGCAGATGCGGCTGTCGGCCTCGGCCAGATCGACGAGGGTCTCGCCGAAGATCTTGGTGTAGGATGGCGCGTTCGACTTGGCCTTGACCTGCGTCCCCGAGACCACGTCGAACTTCGCGGTGGCATGGCCGCGGTCGGCGCGCTCTTCGGCGGGCCGGTATCCCTTGCCCTTCTTGGTCAGCACATGGATGAGGATCGGCCCCGTCGCCCGTGCCTTGACGGTGCGGAGGACCGGCAGAAGACTGTCGAGATCGTGCCCGTCGATGGGCCCGAGATATGAGAACCCCAGCGCCTCGAACAGCGTGCCGCCCACCGCCATGCCCTTGAGCAGGTCCTTGGCGCGCTTGGCGCCCTCGCGGAACGGCTCGGGCAGGAAGCTGACCGCGCCCTTGGCGGCGGCCTTGAGATCCTGGAACGGCGCCTCGGCATAAAGGCGCGAGAGGTAGGAGGACAGCGCGCCGACGGGTGGCGCGATCGACATCTCGTTGTCGTTCAGGATCACGATCAGCCGCTTCTTAAGGTGGCCCGCATTGTTCATCGCCTCGTAGGCCATGCCCGCCGACATCGCGCCGTCGCCGATCACCGCGATGGCATCGCCATGCCCGGTCTCGCAGGCGCCGCCCAGATCGCGCGCCACGGCAAAGCCCAGCGCCGCCGAGATCGAGGTCGAGCTATGCGCCGCGCCGAAGGGATCGTAGGGGCTTTCGGAACGCTTGGTGAAGCCAGAGAGTCCGTCCTTCTGCCGGAGCGTCCGGATGCGGTCGCGGCGGCCGGTGAGAATCTTGTGCGGATAGCACTGGTGGCTCACGTCCCAGATGATCTTGTCGCGCGGCGCGTCACAGACCGCGTGCAGCGCGACGGTCAGCTCCACCACGCCCAGGCCCGCGCCAAGATGCCCGCCCGTCTCGGAGACCGCCGAGATGGTCTCGGCGCGCAGCTCGTCGGCCACCTGATGCAGTTCGGCATCCGAAAAGCCCTTGAGATCGGCGGGCGTGCGAACGCGGTCGAGCAAGGGGGTGTCGGGTCGGTCGGACATGATGGCTCCTTTCGAGGGGCCGATTAACGCAAGATCAGCTCTGCCGCGAGACGACAAAACGCGCGGCGCCGCGCAAGGGCTCGGCCGCCGCTCCGAAGGGAGATAGGGCGTCGCAGGCGTCGTCCACAAGGGTTCGCGCGCGGCGCTTGGCCCCGTCGAGGCCCAGAAGCGAAACGAAGGTCGCTTTGCCACGGTCGGCATCCTTGCCCACCGCCTTGCCAACGGTCGCCGCATCGCCCTCGATATCGAGAATGTCGTCGGCGATCTGAAACGCGAGGCCGAGCGCGTCGGCGTAGCGGCAGAGCGGCTGGGTATCCTCTCCGGCCATCAGCGGCCCCGCTGCGCAGGACCAGACGATCAGCGCGCCGGTCTTGCAGGCCTGCAGCTCCTCGATGGCCGCCTGGTCCAGCGCCTGTCCCGCGCTCTCGGCGGCGATATCGAGCGCCTGCCCGCGCACCATGCCGCGCGCGCCCGCCCGCAGCGCCAGCGAGTGCGAGAGGTCGAGCTTGCGGGCCGCCGGAAGATCGCCTTGGGCGACGAGCTCGAAGGCCAGGCTCTGGAGCGCATCGCCCGTGAGGATCGCTGTCGCCTCGTCCCACTTCACGTGAACGGTCGGCTTGCCGCGCCGGGTGTCGTCATCATCCATCGCCGGCAGATCGTCATGGACGAGGCTGTAAGCATGCAGCGCCTCGATGGCTCCGGCGGCGGGCATCGCATGCGCCGACGGGATCCCGAAGATCGCGGCGCTTTCGATCACGAGGAAGCCGCGCAGGCGCTTGCCCCCGTCGAGCGAGTAGCGCATCGCCTCGGTGACCGGTCCCTCCGGCAGGTCGGCCAGCCGTTCCGAGAGAAAGCCCCCGATCTCGGCTGCGCGCGAGGCCAGCGCCGTTTCGAAATTCACAGGCCCTCGACCGGCGTCGTGCCCTTGGGCGCGCCGTTGGCATCGAGGGTGATCGCCGCGACCTTCTCCTCGGCGTCCTTGAGCTTCCTCTCGCAATGGGCCTTGAGCTTGGCGCCGCGTTCATAGAGCGCGATGGACTGCTCCAAGGGCACGTCGCCGCGTTCAAGCTGGCCCACGACCTGCTCGAGCGCCTTCATCGCCTCTTCGAAGCTCATCTCTTCGACCGGAGTTTCGTCGCTCATCCGGCTGCCTCCATCAATCCTTCCACATGCGCCCGCGCCGCGGCGCTGAGCGCTTCCAGATCATAGCCGCCCTCGAGTGTCGAGACCACGCGCCCGCCGCAGACCGTGCTGGCAATGGCGCAGAGCTCGCGGGTGATCCAGCGGAAATCGTCGACCGTCCATTCCAGCATGGCGAGCGGATCGTCCTGATGGGCGTCGAAGCCTGCCGAGATGATGATCAGCTTCGGCTCGAAGGTGCTCAGCCGCGGGAAGGCAAGCTCGGACCAGGCCTTCTTCATTTCCGCACCGCCCGACCGCGGCGGCAGCGGCAGGTTGATGACATTGTCATGCGCCCCGCGCTCCGAGGCCGCGCCGGTCCCGGGCCAGAGCGGCGACTGGTGGCTGGTGATCGTCAGCGCGCGCGGCTCGTTCCAAAGGAGATCCTGCGTGCCGTTGCCGTGATGCACGTCGAAATCGCAGACGGCGACGCGCTCGAGCCCGTGATGATCGAGCGCGTGCTTCGCGGCGATGGCGGCGGTGCCGAAGAGGCAGAAGCCCATCGCGGTCTGCGTCTCGGCATGGTGCCCCGGCGGGCGGGTGGCGCAGAACGCGTTCGCCGCCTCCCCCGCGACCACCATGTCGACCGCCCGCAGCGCCGCCCCGACCGCGCGCAAGGCCGCGTCCCATGATCCCGGCGACAGCCAGGTGTCGCCGTCGACCTGCGCGAAACCGCGGGCCGGAACCCCGTCGCGGATCGCGTCGATATGGTCCTGAGGGTGACAGCGCAGCAGGTCCTCCTCGGTCGCGAGGGGCGCGGTGACGCGGGCCAGGTCGAGGCCCTCGAGCGCGTGCAGGAGATGCTCCAGCCGCGCGACTCGTTCGGGATGCCCGTCCGGAGTGACATGGTGCAGGCAATCGGCATGGGTGATGAGGGCGGTCATGGTCTCTCCGGGGCAGCTCGTTGCGCCCCAATGGACGCCCCCGCGACAAAACCGCAAGCCCGCAGGACCCGCAACCCTTTGTCGCGCGCCTTATTCCCGAGCCTGGCCGATCCTCCGAACGCCGGAGCCGCAAAAGAAAAAGCCCGGGCGGTCGAGCCGCCCGGGCAGTGCATCCATGGCTGATTGGAAGGAGAGATCAGCCCTTGGAAAATTCGGGATAGGCCTCCATCCCCAGCTCGGCCATGTCGAGACCGTTGATCTCGTCTTCCTCGCTGACGCGGATGCCCATGGTGGCTTTGAGGATGAACCAGATCACCGAGGAGACCACGAAGACGAAGGCGCCGATCGCGACCACACCGATGATCTGGGTCACAAAGCTGGTTCCCTCGGTGTAGAACGGAACCGCGATGGTGCCCCAGATGCCTGCAAGCAGGTGGACCGGGATCGCGCCGACGACGTCGTCGATCTTCATCTTGTCGAGCATCGGGACGGTGAAGACCACGATCACGCCGCCGATGGCACCGATCCAGAGCGCGCCGAAGAGCGACGGATCGAGCGGGCCCGCGGTGATCGAGACGAGACCCGCGAGGGCGCCGTTCAGGATCATCGTGAGGTCGGGCTTCTTGTACATCACCTGGGTCAGGATCAGCGCCGCCACGGCACCCGAGGCTGCCGCCATGTTGGTGTTGGCGAAGATGCGCGACACGTCGGTGACGTCACCCACGGTGCCCATCGCAAGCTGCGAGCCGCCGTTGAAGCCGAACCAGCCGAGCCACAGGATGAACGTGCCGAGGGTTGCGAGCGCAAGGTTCGAGCCGGGCATCGGAATGGTGCGGCCGTCCTTGTACTTGCCGATCCGCGGTCCGAGGATCAGGGCGCCTGCAAGCGCCGCGAAGCCGCCCGCTGCGTGCACGAGGGTCGAGCCCGCGAAGTCCGAGAAGCCCATTTCCGACAGCCAGCCGCCGCCCCACTGCCAGGACGCTTCGATCGGGTAGATGAAGCCGGTCAGGACGATCACGAAGATCAGGAAGGGCCAGAGCTTGATGCGCTCGGCGAGGGTGCCGGAGACGATCGACGCGGTGGTCGCGCAGAACATCAGCTGGAAGAAGAAGTCCGACCCGACCGACGCGTAGTCGAGCGCGGCATCGGCGGCATCAAGACCGACGGGCTCTAGCGAGGTCGGCGCGAAGAGCGTGCCGACATAGCCCGCGATGGTCCAGCCATCGCCCGGGTACATCAGGTTGAAGCCCACGAGCCAGTACATGATCGCCGCGAGCGAGAAGAGCGCGATGTTCTTGGTCAGCTGCATCGTCACGTTCTTCGAGCGCACCAGGCCGGCCTCGAGCATCGCAAAGCCCGCCGCCATCCAGAACACGAGGAAGCCGCCGATCAGGAACAGCAGCGTCGTGAAGATATAGGGGTTGATGTCAGGCGCGGCCGCCGCTTCGGCCTCTTGCGCCAGGCCCATGACCGGAAGCGCGGAGAGCGCGACGGCCGGGGCGATGGTCTTGAGAAGTTTCATCATCCGTTTCCCTTGAAGTCGTTTGCCAGTTGCCCTTGGGGTCAGAGCGCGTCCGCGTCCGTCTCGCCGGTGCGCACCCGCACCGCGGATTCCACGTCGAGCACGAAGATCTTGCCGTCGCCGATCTTTCCGGTCTGCGCGGTCTTGGTGATCGTCTCGACGACCTGATCGGCCATCGCCGCCGCGGTCACGATCTCAAGCTTGATCTTGGGCACGAAATTCACCGCGTATTCAGCGCCGCGATAGATTTCGGTATGTCCGGACTGCGAGCCGAAGCCCTTGATTTCCGTCACCATCATGCCGCGCACGCCGATGGAGGTCAGAGCTTCGCGGACCTCCTCCAGCTTGAACGGCTTGATCGTCGCAATGATCAGTTTCACCTTGATCCCTTTCAGTTCGAGCCAGCCAGTGCCAGCATGTGACACCCGCAGAAACAGGAAGAGGCAGCCGTTTTGGAAGGCGACGGGGCCGAAACGATACTTTCGGACCAGGGTGTTTGCATAGTTTTTAGGCGACTATTCGATATCGCCCAAAAAGAGTGCAAAATAAAAACCCGTGCATTTCACACCAGACCGGTCCACATCCCGGCGCGCAGGCATTATCTTGACCGCAAACATCCCTCGGGCAGGTCCACATGAGTGAAAAAGGCAGCGGCAAGGGCCGTCTTGTTGCCGATCGGCGAACGTCAGGTCGCAAACCCGCCGCAGCGCGCAAGAGCGCGACCAAGAAGACACCCCGCAAGAGATCCTCGAAGACCGCGCGAAACCCGCTGGCCCGGGTGATCCTGTGGGTGTGGAGCAGCTTCTGGCGGCTGATCTGGGTCGTCACCTCGCGCCTCGCCCTCGTGGCCGCGCTCGTGCTCGCCGTGCTGGTGGGGGGCGTCTACGTCACGCTTCCGGATTACGCCAAGCTGACCGACGGCCGCGCGCAGGGCTCGGTGACGCTCTATGACCGCGACGGACGCGTCTTCGCCTGGCGCGGCGACCAGTTCGGTGGCGCGGTCACTGCGGACAGCGTCAGCCCCTACCTCAAGAACGCGGTGCTCGCGACCGAGGACAAGCGCTTCTATTCCCATTTCGGCCTGAGCCCCCGAGGCATCGCCTCGGCCGTCCGGATCAACCTGCGCGAAGGGCGCGGTCCGCTCTCGGGTCACGGCGGCTCCACAATCACCCAGCAGACCGCCAAGCTTCTCTGCCTCGGCGTCGAGTATGACCCCGAGGTCTGGGACACAGAAGCCGCGTATATCTCGGACTGCCGCCGCTCGAGCCTGTCGCGCAAGGCCAAGGAAGCGATCTACGCGCTCGCGATGGAGCTCAAATACTCCAAGGACGAGATCCTCTCGATCTATCTCAACCGGGCCTACATGGGCGCCGGCGCCTTCGGGGCCGAGGCGGCCGCCCAGCGCTATTTCGCCAAACCGGCCTCGGCCCTGAACCCATCCGAGGCGGCGATCATCGCGGGCCTTCTGACCGCGCCCTCGTCCCTTGCACCGACCAACGATCTCGACCGCAGCCATGCGCGCGCCGCCACCGTCCTGCGCCTGATGGAGGAACAGGGCTTTCTGACCGACACGCAGGCGGCAACGGCGCGGGCCCAGCCCGCCACCCTCTCCGAGGCCGCCGAACGGCGTACCGGCGGATATTTCGCCGATTGGGTGATGGATACGCTACCGCCCTTCGCCGATATCGGCTCGCGCCAGGACGTGTCGATCCGCACGACGCTCGATCCGCGCCTGCAACGTGCCGCCGAAGGCGCCATGCAGGAGATCTTCAACACCAAGGTCAAGGCGGGCTCCAAAGCGCAGGCCGCGATCGTGATCATGTCCGCCGATGGCGCGGTCCGGGCGATGGTCGGGGGCCGCAAGACCGGCGTCTCGGGCGTCTTCAACCGCGCCACCCAGGCGCGCCGCCAGACCGGCTCGGCCTTCAAGCCCTTCATCTACGCGACCGCGCTGGAGCTCGGCTATTCGCCCTATGACACCGTCGTCGACGAGCCGTTCTGCATGAACATCCCCGGCTCCGGCGAGTGGTGCCCCAAGAACTACACCCGCAATTTCTCGGGCCGGGTCACGCTGATCGACGCGCTGAAGCGATCGCTCAACATCCCCGCGATCAAGATCTCCGAGCAGGTGGGCCGCGACCTCGTGGCGCGCGTCGCCACGGATTTCGGCATCGACTCGACGCTGGTGGACACGCCCTCGCTGGCCCTCGGCGTCTCCGAGGCCTCGCTTCTCGAGATGACCGGCGCATTTGCGGGCATCCTGAACGGCGGCAGCTCGGTCGCGCCCTACGGCGTCGACAACCTGACCATCAAGGGCGATGACGAGCCGCTGATCGGCCGTCGCGGCGGTGTCGGCGAGCGGGTGATCCGCGAAGACGCCGCCCGCGAGCTGGTCTTCATGCTAGAAAAGGTCGTCTCGGAAGGCACCGGCACCCGCGCCCGCCTGCCGGACCGCGAGGCCGCGGGCAAGACCGGCACCTCGAACGAGCAGCGCGATGCCTGGTTCGTTGGCTTCACCGCCGATTACGTCGCCGGGGTCTGGATGGGCTATGACGACAACACGCCCTTGAGCGGCGTCACCGGCGGCGGTCTTCCAGCCGAGATCTGGCACGAAGCGATGGTCCGCGCCCACCAGGGCCTGCCGCCGAGACCCCTGCCGATGATCGTGCCGGACCGGCCGGTGGCCGAACCTGCGCCGCAACCCGTCCAGCGCCAGCAGCAACAGCCGCAACGGCGCCAGCAGCAGCGCGATCCGGTCGCGGGCTTCGTCGATCAGCTTCTGCGGGACATTTTCGGCAACTGACGCTCACACCAGCGCGCGGAAGAAATGCACGCGCGCGGGCAGCCGCAGCCCACGTGGTCCGAGATGCGGGGCGAAGGCCTGGATGGTCTCCTCGATCAGCGCATCGAGATCCTCGGGCGTGCCGCCCTGCTCGCGGACCACCGACTTGATCGGCCCGATGACCGGCAACAGCCGCCTGAGCCCCGGCGCGCCCTCGGAGAGTACGAGCTCGAGATCGACGGTCTCGCAGGCAGCCTCTCTGAACCCCGCCGCCTCCAGCAGACCCACGACACGCCCCGGATCGCGGAAGGCCATCGGCCCGGGCCCGTCGGGATCGCCCGGGGCGGGCTCGCCCAGACGCGCAACCGCCACCTGGCGCGGCGTCGCGAACCACGGGTTGTGGCGCGCCTCGTCCCAGGCCGCGAACACCAGACGCCCGTCCGCTGCCAGCGCGCGGCGCAGATTGGCAAAGGCCGCGACCGGATCGGCGAAGAACATGACACCGAAGCGTGAGGCGACGAGATCGGCAGCGCCGGGCTCGAAATCGGCATCCTGAGCGTCGGCGTGACGGAAGCTCAGGTGATCGTGGCCGCTTTGCCGCGCCAGTTTCTCGGCCCTCTCCAGAAGCGGGCCGGAAATGTCGATCCCCTCGACCCGCCCGTGCGGGCCGACGCGACCCGCAAACGCGAGGCTCGAGGTGCCCGCGCCGCAACCCACGTCGATGACCCTCTCTCCGCGCCGCGCGTCCGCGCGGGCGAGGAGTTCCGCGAGGACCGGCGCGTGGATCTCGTCGAGCTCGGGCTGGAGCCGCACCCAGGCCTGGCCCGGATCGCCTTCCCAGAAGGCGGCCTGCGCGGCATTCTCCTCGGTCATGTCATCTCCTTGACGCAGCGTTGACGCCCGCTCCGTGATCTTCCCGCCGCAGGCCCTTTCGCGCTTACGGTCCTCTCCGCAGCGCGCTATGGTCAAGCCGTTATTAGGCACCTTATTGATATTGACGATCGCATAGACCGCCGCGGCTGACAGGATGGGACCGGCCGCCGCACCGCCCCCGGGGAAGACCAATGGCAAACGACAGAGCACTCGAAGCGGGATACGCAGAACTTCGAAAGGCGCGCAGAGAAAGCCGCCCCTATTTCTGGTTCGTGGGAATCTTCAGCTTCTTCGTGAACATGCTGATGCTGACCGGCCCGCTCTACATGCTGCAGGTCTACGACCGCGTGCTCGGCTCGCGTTCCATCGCGACGCTGATCGCGCTGTCGGTGCTGGTGGTGTTCCTCTACGGGATGATGGGCATTCTCGATTACGTCCGGGGCCGGGTGATGAACCGGGTCGCGGCGCGGTTTCAGGCCCGGCTGGACCTGAGGGTCTTCGACGCCGTCGTGCGCCGCTCCGCGATCCAGCCCGACGAGATCGCGGCGACCGGGCTGCGGGATCTCGAATCGGTCCAGCGGCTGATGGCCTCTCCGGTCTTGATGGCGTTTTTCGACATGCCGTGGACGCCTGTGTTTCTCTTCGGGATCTTCCTCTTCCACCCGTGGCTCGGCATTCTCGCGATCTCGGGCGGCGTGGTCCTGATCGCGATCACGATCATCAACCAGGCCGTGACCCGCAATCCCTCGCTCGCCTCGAACCGCGCGACCTTCGAGGCCGAGAAGGTCTCCGATCAGATCCGCTCGGAGAGCGAGATGGTCCAGGCGATGGGCATGCGCGGCGACGCGTTCCGCCGCTGGCAGGTCTCGCGGGCGAAATCGCTCAAGGGCCAGATCGGGTCCTCGGACCTTGTCGGCAGCTTCTCGACGCTGACGAAGACGCTGCGCCTGATCCTCCAATCGGCGATGCTGGGCCTCGGCGCATATCTCGTGCTCCAGAACGAGCTGACCGCGGGCGCGATGATCGCGGGCTCCATCCTGATGGGCCGCGCGCTTGCGCCGATCGAGCTGGCCATCGGCCAGTGGCCGCTGGTCGAGCGCGCCCGCAAGGGCTGGCACAACCTTGCGCAGCTCCTGGGAGAGATGCCGCCCGAGCAGCCGCGCACCGACCTGCCGCGCCCCGAGGCCCGTCTCGACATCCAGCAGCTGACCGTGGTCCCGCCCGGCGAACAGCAGGCCGCGCTGCGCCTTGTCACATTCCAGGTGCGTCCCGGCCAGGCGATCGGCGTGATCGGTCCCTCAGGCGCGGGCAAGTCGACGCTCGCGCGCGCCCTGACCGGCGTCTGGCGGCCCGCGGGCGGCAAGGTCCGGCTCGACGGCGCCTCGCTCGAGCAATACGGCACCGACGTGCTCGGCAAGCATATCGGCTACCTGCCGCAGCGGGTGACGCTCTTCGACGGCACCATCGCCGAGAACATCGCACGCCTCTCCGCCGCACCCGACGACGCCAAGGTGGTCGAGGCCGCCAAGAAGGCCGCCGCGCACGAGATGATCCTGAAACTGCCCGAAGGCTACGACACCCGGGTCTCCTCGACCGGGGGGCGTCTCTCGGGCGGCCAGATGCAGCGGATCGGCCTTGCCCGCGCGATGTATGGCGACCCTGTGATCCTGGTGCTCGACGAGCCGAACTCGAACCTCGACAACGAGGGTTCCGAGGCGGTGAACGCCGCGATCCGGCAGATGAAGGACCAGGGCAAGGCGGTCCTCGTCATGGCCCACCGACCGGCCGCGATCAAGGAATGCGACATGCTCTTGATGCTCGAGAACGGATCGCGCTCCGCCTTCGGCACCAAGCAGGAAGTCCTGGAGTCGATGGTGCAGAACCATCGTGAAATCACGTCAGCCGTTACCCCGGGAGGTGTGCGATGAGCGATCCGATCACCAAGAACTTTCCGATCCGCACGCCGATGATCGTCGGCATCCTCGCGGTCGGGCTGCTGGTCGGCGGCTTCGGCACCTGGGCTTGGCGGACCAATATCGCGGGCGCCATCGTCGCGCAGGGCAATATCGAGGTCGACCAGAACCGCCAGATCGTCCAGCACCCCGATGGCGGCGTCGTGAACGAGATCCTCGTCGATGAGGGGGACGTGGTCGAGGCAGGGCAGGTGCTGATCCGGCTCGACCCGACGCTTCTGCGCTCGGAACTCGCGATCACAGAAGGCCAGTATTTCGAGCTCATGGCCCGTCGCGCCCGCCTTCAGGCCGAGCGCGACGATCAGGACAAGATCGTATTTCCCGAAGAGCTTCTCGCGCGGGCCGAGACCGATGAGGAGGTCGGCGAACTGGTCGAAGGCCAGCGCAACCTCTTCCAGGCGCGGCGGGATTCCGTCGATCGCGAAATCGAACAGCTCGCCAAGCGTGCCGAGCAGATCACCGATCAGATCTCGGGGATCGAGTCGCAGCAGACTGCGCTGTCCGAGCAGTTGGAGCTCATCGAAAGCGAGCTGGCCGACCAGCAATCGCTGCTGGATCGGGGGCTTGCGCAGGCCAGCCGCGTGACCGCGCTGAAGCGCGAACGCGCCAATCTCTCGGGCGACAGCGGCGAGCTTGTCGCGCAAAAGGCGCAGGCCGAAGGACGGGTGACCGAGATCGATATCGAGATCCTGAAGCTCGAGACCCGCCGCCGCGAAGAAGCGATCACCACGCTGCGCGATCTCCAGTATCGGGAACGCGAACTGGGCGAGCAGCGCCGGGCGCTCAAGGAGCAGCTCTCGCGGCTCGACATCACCGCTCCGGTTTCGGGCGTGGTCTACGGGCTCGCCGTCTTTACGCCGCGCTCGGTGATCCGGGCCGCCGATCCGGTCATGTATATCGTGCCGCAGGATCGCCCACTGATCATCGCCGCACAGGTGCTGCCGATCCATATCGACCAGCTCTTCGTCGGGCAGGAAGTCACCCTGCGCTTCTCGGCCTTCAACCAGCGCGAAACGCCGGAATTGTTCGGAACCGTCACGCAGATCTCGGCGGACGCGTTCGAGGATGAAGGCACGCAGGTGCGCTATTACCGCGCCGAGATCGTGCTGACCGAAGGCGAGATCGACCGTTTGCCGGAACGGCTGACGCTGATCCCCGGCATGCCGGTCGAGGCGTTCCTCCGGACCGAGGACCGCACGCCGCTCGCCTATCTGACGAAGCCTCTGACAGACTATTTCGCCAAGGCCTTCCGCGAAAGCTGACCTCGGGCACCGTGCATCCGAAATCCGAACCGGATTTCGCGCGCATTCCGGTTCGGAATGCGTCTCCCGGCCCTTCCCTGTCTGCCCGAGACCGCCTAGCCTGCGCCAAGCTGCACCCCACTCAAGGTCCCTGCCCCATGTCCATCGAAGATCGCCTCTCCGCCCTCGGCCTGAGCCTGCCCGACGCCCCCGCCCCGGCCGCGAATTACGTGCCCTTCGTCCGCTCAGGCGATCTGCTGCATGTCTCCGGCCAGATCAGCCAGGACGAGAACGGGCTGATCAAAGGCAAGCTCGGCGACACCGTCTCCGTCGAAGACGGCGCCGCCGCCGCGCGCCGCTGCGCGCTGTCGCTCCTCGCCCAGGTGCGCGCCGCCTGCGAAGGCGACCTGTCCCGGCTCATCCGCGTGGTGAAGCTCACCGGTTTCGTCAACTCGACCCCGGACTTCACCGATCAGCCCAAGGTCATCAACGGCGCCTCCGATCTGCTCGTCGAGGTTCTGGGCGATGCCGGCCGCCATGCCCGCTCGGCGGTCTCCGCCGGATCGCTGCCCTTGGGCGTCGCGGTCGAGATCGACGGGGTCTTCGAGATCCGCTGATGATCCCCCTGCCTTCGGTCTTTCTCGACCGCCCGATTGCGCACCGCGCCTATCACGACCTCTCCGACAGCCGCCCCGAGAACTCGCGTGCGGCCATCGCCGCGGCCATCGCTGCAGGCTACGGGATCGAGATCGACCTGCAGATGTCCTCGGATGGCGAGGCGATGGTCTTTCACGACTACGACCTGCGGCGCCTGTCGCTGGAGAGCGGCCCGATCCGCCAGCGCAGCGCGCGGGAACTGGCGGCGATCCCGCTCATGGGCAGCACCGAGACCATCCCGACGCTGTCGGAAATCCTCGACCTCGTCGCCGGGCGCGCGCCGCTTCTGATCGAGGTCAAGGACCAGGACGGCGCGATGGGGCCCGAGACCGGCGCACTCGAAGAGGCCACGGGCCGCGCGCTTGCAGGCTACGAGGGCCCGGTCGCGCTCATGTCCTTCAATCCCAACAGCATCCTGCACCTCTCGCGGCGCGCACCGGACGTGCCGCGGGGCCTCACCACCTCGGCCTACCGGCCCGAGGACTGGCCGACCCTTCCCGCCGCGACCCGCGACCGCCTGCGCGAGATCCACGATGCCGATCACGTCGGCGCCTCTTTCATCAGCCACGAGGCCACCGATCTCGACCGCCCGCGTGTCGCCGCGCTCAAGACGGACGGTCTGGCTGTGCTGTGCTGGACGATCACCTCGCCCGAAGCCGAGGCCGAGGCCCGAAAGATCGCCCAGAACGTCACCTTCGAGGGCTACGCCGCTTGAACCGCCCCTCCTCCGCCCCAAGATCCGGAGGACTAGAGGGCAGAGATGACAGGCGCCACCCAAGACGCGACCATTGCAGTATCGGTGCTGAGCGGGCTCGACCAGATCGAGGCCTCCGCCTGGGATGCCTGTGCCTGCCCCGAGGCGAAAGACGGCGGGCGCGCGATCGATCCCTTCACCACCTACCGCTTCCTGTCGGCGCTTGAACGCTCGGGCTCCGTGGGGCCGGGCACCGGCTGGGAACCGCGCCACCTCGTGGCCGAGAAGGACGGCGAGACCATCGCCGTCGCGCCGCTCTACGCCAAGGGCCACAGCCAGGGCGAATACATCTTCGATCACAACTGGGCGCATGCCTACGAGCGCGCGGGCGGGCGCTATTACCCCAAGCTGCAGGTCGCGGTTCCCTTCACCCCGGCCACCGGGCGGCGCTTCCTGACCAAGCCCGGGCATGAGGTCGAAGGTCTCTCCGCGCTGATCCAGGGCGCGGTGCAGTTTGCCAGCCAGACCGGCTGCTCCTCGCTCCATGCCACCTTCTGCACCGAGGCCGAGGCGATCGCCGGAGCCGAGATCGGCCTCCTGCGCCGCACCACGCAGCAGTTCCACTGGCTGAACGACGGCTACGCCGATTTCGACGCCTTCCTAGCCTCGCTCTCCTCGCGCAAGCGCAAGACCATCCGCAAGGAACGCCGCACGGCACAGGATTTCGGCGGAGAGATCCGCATCCTGACCGGCGACGAGATCGCGCCGCATCACTGGGACGCGTTCTGGGAGTTCTACCAGGATACCGGTGCGCGGAAATGGGGCTCGCCCTACCTGACGCGCGCCTTCTTCGAGATCGCGCACGAGACCCTGCGCGACGACATCGCGCTGGTGATGTGTGCCCGCGACGGCGAAGAGGTCGCCGGGGCGCTCAACTTCATCGGGCGCGACACGCTCTTCGGGCGCTACTGGGGCGCGACCGAACATCATCCCTGCCTGCATTTCGAAGCGTGCTATTATCAGGCCATCGACTTCGCCATCGCGCACGGTCTGGAACGGGTCGAGGCCGGGGCGCAGGGCGAGCACAAGCTGGCACGCGGATACCTGCCGACCGAGACGCATTCGCTGCACTGGATCGCGGACAAAGGGTTTTCCGAAGCGATTGCGCACTACCTCGAGGCCGAGCGGCGGGCCGTCGAAGAAGAGATCGAGATCCTCACCGAATTCGGCCCGTTCCGAAAAACCGACATTCAGGAGCAGCAATGACCGAGAAACTCAGCGACACCGCCCGAAAAACCATCCTGGAGCCGCTGCTGACCAATGGTTGGAGCCTCGCGCCGGATCGCGACGCGATCACCAAGACCTTCGAGTTCGACAGTTTCGTCGACGCATTCGGCTGGATGACACGCGCGGCCTTCTGGGCCGAGAAGTGGAACCACCATCCCGAATGGTCGAACGTCTACAACAGCGTGACCGTCACCCTGACCACCCATGACGTGGACGGCCTGTCCTCGCTCGACGTCAAGCTGGCGCGAAAGATGGACTCGCTCTGAGCCACCCATATCCTAACGGAAAGCACCGGACCGGAGCGCAGTCGGCTCCGGTCCGGCCGAAAGATCAGATCGCCTCGAGCAGGGCCTCGCCGCCCGAGACGTCGCAGACGCCGGGGTTGGTCTCGGTCATCAGCACCTTCACGACACCGTCCTCGACCAGCATCGCGTAACGCTTCGAGCGATCCACCATGCCCACCTGCGGCGCGGTGAAATCCATACCGATCGCCTTGGTAAAGCTCGCCTCGGCGTCCGAGAGCATGGTGATATCCGCCTTGTCCGCGCCGGTGATCTCGGCCCAGGCCCGCATCACGAACGGGTCGTTCACCGCGAGGCAGATCACCTCGTCCACGCCCTTGTCCGAGAATTTGTCGCGCGTGCGGATGAAGCTCGGCAGATGTGCGGTGCTGCAGGTGCCGGTAAACGCGCCCGGCAGGCCAAAGATGACGACCTTGCGGCCCTGCAGATGCCCGGCGAGCTCGACCTGAACCGGACCGTCCTCGCCCATTGTGACCAGATGTGCTCCGGGCAGCCGATCGCCTTCACTGATAGCCATGAAACGGCTCCTCGATTTGTCATTCCGTTCAGCCGGATATACGTCTGCAACGCGTCAAGCCAAGCGGAGGGGAGCAGAAATGACCCACGTCATCGTCATCGGAGCAGGCCAGGCCGGGGCCGCCTGCGTTGCGCGCCTCCGCTCCAAGGGGTTTGACGGCCAGATCACCCTGATCGGCGCCGAGCCGCACCTGCCCTACCAGCGACCGCCTCTGTCGAAGGCCTATCTCCTGGGCGACATGCCGCTCGAACGGCTCTACCTGCGCCCCGAGAAGTTCTATTCAGACAACGACATCACCCTGCGGCTGGGCGCGCGCGTCTCCGAAATCGACCGCGAGGCGCAGACCGTGACCGTCGATGGCGAGACGCTGAGCTACGATCACCTCGTCTTCACCACCGGCTCGAAACCGCGCCGCCTGCCCGCCTCCATCGGCGGCGATCTCGACGGTGTCTTCGTCGTGCGCGGATTGTCGGACGTGGACGCGATGGCGCCCCGCTTCGAGGAAGGCCGCAAGGTCCTGATCGTCGGAGGCGGCTATATCGGTCTCGAGGCCGCCGCCGTCGCCGCGAAGCGCAAGCTCGAGGTGACGCTTGTCGAAACCGCCGAGCGTATCCTGGGCCGTGTCGCCGCCCGCGAGACGGCAGACCATTTCCGCCAGCTCCATAGCGAAAACGGCGTGACGCTCATGGAAGGGACGGCCCTGTCGCGACTGATCGGCGAGGACGGACGTGTCACCCAGGCCGAGCTTTCCGACGGCACGCGGATCGACGTGGATTTCGTCATCGTGGGCGTGGGCATCACCCCCGAGACCGACCTGGCCGAGGCCGCCGGGCTCGGGATCGACAACGGCATCGCCACCGACAGCTTCGGGCGCAGCTCCGATCCGCATATCTGGGCCGCGGGCGATTGCGCCTCGTTCCCGCACAAGGGCGGTCGGCTTCGCCTTGAAAGCGTCGGCAATGCCATCGACCAGGCCGAAGCGGTCGCCGACAATATCCTCGGCGCGGAAACCCCCTACGAGGCCAAGCCCTGGTTCTGGTCCGACCAATACGACGCCAAGCTCCAGATCGCGGGCCTGGGCTCCGGCCATGACCGCGTGGTGACGCGCTCCGGCCCCGGCACCGGGCGCTCCTTCTGGTATTACCGGGGCGAGCGGCTGATCGCCGTCGACGCGATCGACGATCCCCGCGCCTACATGGTCGGCAAGCGCCTGATCGAGGCCGGGAAATCGCCCGAGCCGTCGCTGATCTCCGATCCGGCGCAGGACCTCAAGCTTCTCCTCAAGGCCTGAGATGCGGATCGTCGCGGGACGGTATCGGGGCCGCCCCCTGACCGCGGTCGGCAAGGGCGACCCGAAGAACCACCTTCGCCCCACGACCGACCGGGTGCGCGAGGCGCTCTTCAACGCTCTCGCAGGCGGCCGCTACGGCGACCCGCTCGAGGCCGCGCATGTCCTCGATCTCTTCGCAGGCACGGGCGCTCTGGGATTCGAGGCGCTCTCGCGCGGCGCTGGCGCGGTGACCTTCGTCGAGCAGGGCCGGACGGGCCGCCGCCTGATCGCCGAGAACATCCGCCTTCTGGACTGCGCGGACGAAGCGCGCCTTCTGCCGGTCGATGCGACACGCCTCCCCGCAGCGACCGATCCCGCGCAGCTGGTCTTTCTCGACCCGCCCTACGGACAGGCGCTTGGCGCGGCCGCGCTGGCCTCGGCCAGACGCGGCGGCTGGATCGCAAAGGACGCCCTGATCGTCTGGGAGGAAAACGCGCCGCAGGACGCGCCCGCGGGCTTCGCCGCACTCGATCACCGCCGCTACGGCGACACCCATGTGACGGTCCTGCGCGCCGAGTGAGCCTCAACCAAATCGCTGGCATCCCACATCGGCCCGTGCCAGAGTTACATTCAACGAAAAGAATGTATCTGGGAGGACCCTCGATGACCCCGACCCGCCGCCAGCTTCTGACGATCGCCGCCGCGATGCCCGCCCTGAGCCTGCCCGCGACCCGCGTCAGCGCCGATCTGGCCGCGCCCGAGGCGGCCAATCCCGGCCATGTCCGCTTCACGCTCGGCGAGGCCCGGATCACCATTCTGACCGACGGTCACCTCGAACTGCCCGCGGACGGGCTCGGCATCAACGCCGACCCCGAGGAGGTCCGCGCTTTCCTGACCAGCTATTTCCTGTCGCCCGAAACCAATTACGCGCACACGAACCACGTCGTGATCGAACTGGGCGAGACCCGGCTCCTGGTCGATGCGGGCTCCGGCAGCCGCTTCCTGCCGACCGCCGGTCGCCTGATGCGCAGCCTCGACGAGGCGGGGATCGACCCGAACAGCCTCACGCATCTCTTCATCACCCACGCGCATCCCGATCATATCTGGGGCATTCGCGACGATTTCGACGAGGCCATCTTGCCCGGTGCCGCCAAGATCGTCGGCGCGGCGGAGCACGCCTTCTGGACCGAGGACGGGCTTGCGGCCTCCATGCCGACCGAGATGCAGCAGATGGTCGTCGGCGCGCAGAACTCGCTCACCGTCGAAGGTGCCGACTGGCAGCTGGTCTCCGACGGGGCGGAGCTCGCTCCGGGGATCCGCGCCATCGACACGCCCGGTCACACGCCCGGCCACATGAGCCTCGTCGTCGAGAGCGGCGACCAGCAGCTTCTGGTGACCGGAGACGCGCTGAACCATGCCTACATGAATTTCGCCCATCCCGGCTGGGTCAATGGCTTCGACATGGATGCCGACCAGACCGTCGCGACGCGGCAATCGCTGCTCGACATGGCGGCGAGCGACCGGATGGCGGTTCTGGGCTACCACTTCCCCTTCCCCGGGATCGGCCATGTCATGCGCATGGGCGAGGCCTACGCGTTCGTCCCGGCGACCTGGCGCTGGCAGTGATCCAAACAGTTTAGAACCGTTCCAATCCTTGACCCTCTTCGGTGGCATGGGCATATAGAGGGCTCATCCGCCAAGGGGGACTGTCCCATGTTCATCCAGACCGAATCGACGCCGAACCCGGCCACGCTCAAGTTCCTGCCCGGCCAGACCGTGCTGGAGATGGGCACCGCCGACTTCCCCTCGCCCGAGGGCGCGTCCGCGTCGCCGCTTGCCACCCGGCTCTTCGCCGTCGACGGCGTGACCGGCGTGTTCTTCGGCAACGACTTCGTCACAGTGACCAAGTCCGAGGCGACCGAGTGGGATCACGTCAAACCGGCGATCCTCGGCGCGATCATGGAGCATTTCCAGTCGGGCCAGCCGATCATGGCCGACGGCGCTGAACAGGCGGGTTCGGGCCATGCCGACCATAGCGGCGAGGATGCCGAGGTCGTGGGCCAGATCAAGGAGCTTCTCGACACCCGCGTGCGTCCGGCCGTGGCGCAGGACGGGGGCGACATCACCTTCCACGGTTTCGAGCGCGGCGTCGTCTACCTGCACATGCAGGGCGCCTGCGCGGGCTGCCCGTCCTCGACCCTGACGCTCAAGATGGGCATCGAGAACCTGCTTCGCCACTACATCCCCGAAGTGACCGAGGTGCGTCCGGTTGGCGTCCTCTGACCCCATCCTTCTGAGCTTCGACACATCGGCCGCGCATTGCGCGGCCGCTTTGCTGTGCGGAGGCCGCCTTCTGGCGTCGCGCTTCGAAGAGATGGGGCGCGGTCAGGCCGAACGCCTGATGCCGATGATCGAAGAGATGATGACCGGGGAGGGTCTGGGCTTCGGCGAGCTCGCCGCGATCGCGGTCGGGATCGGCCCGGGCAACTTCACCGGCATCCGCATCTCGGTCTCGGCGGCACGCGGGCTTGGCCTGGCGCTCGGCTGCCCGGTCTTCGGGATCAGCGGGTTCGAGGCGCTGCGCGGGATGGAATTGCGGACCGACCCGGCGCCGCAACTGGTCAGCCTTCCCGGCCCGCGGGCGCGCGCCTACGTTCAGCTTTTCGAAAACGCAGTGCCCTCCGGCGCGCCCCTGCTGATCGACCCGTCCGATCCGCCGCGCGATCTGTCCCTGCCCGAGGGCAGCGCGGTCCTCGGCTACGAGGCGCAGCAGATCGCGCGCGCGCTCGACACCGCTGCACGGGACGCCGTCCTCACCGACCCGAGCGAGACTCTCGCGCGCTTGGCCGAGGTCCGGCTTCTGGCAGGCGAGCGCCCCGAGCGGCCTGCCCCGCTCTATATCCGCCCCGCCGACGCGGCCCCCGCTTCCGACCCGCCGCCGGTCATCCTCGATGACGCCTGACGCGCTTGCGGCGCTCTTGGCGCGGGCCTACCGCCACCAGACCCCGTGGACGGCCAGCCAGTTGGCCGAGACGCTGTCGCTCCCGACCTCGCGCCTTTACGCCAGCGACTGCGCCGCGCTCCTCGTTCAGATCGTCGCGGACGAGGCCGAGATCCTGGCGCTCGCCACCGACCCGGCCTCTGCGCGCCGCGGCGAGGCCTCGGCGCTGCTGACCGCCTTCCACGAAGAGGCGACCTCAGACGGGGTCGCGCGCGTGTTTCTCGACGTGGCCCACGACAACGCGCCGGCGCGCGGGCTCTACGTCGCGCATGGCTACGCGCCCATCGCCACGCGCAAGGGCTATTACCGCCGCGCGGATGGCAGCCATGTCGACGCGGTCGTGCTGCAGCGACGGTTGGACGGGCAGTCGGCCTGACGTTGCGCCAAAGCGCGCCCGCGAGCGGGAAAAACCGGTTGACCCTGTCGCCGGGCTCGGTCCTAAATTCACGCGATCCTCTGCGATCCAATCCGCGCGGGCCTGTCCTTGAACCGCCCGCGCCTGCCAACACCTGGGAGCCTATTTATGACCCTGACCAAAGCATTCTGCGGCACCGTCGCCGCGCTGGCCCTGTCTGCGGGCGCCGCGCTGGCCGATCCGGCGCTGATCTACGATCTTGGCGGCAAGTTCGACAAATCCTTCAACGAAGCCGCGTATAACGGCGCCCAGCGCTGGGCCGACGAGACCGGCGGCAGCTTCAAGGACATCGAGCTTCAGTCCGAAGCCCAGCGCGAGCAGGCGCTGCGCCGCTTTGCCGAGGCGGGCTTCAACCCCGTGATCACCACCGGCTTCTCGATGTCGACGCCGATCGCAAACGTCGCCGCCGACTACCCCGACACCAAGTTCGTGACCATCGACGGCTATGTCGATCCGGCCGAGCATCCGAACGTGAAGTCGATCCTCTTCGCCGAGCACCAGGGCTCCTACCTCGTGGGCATGCTGGCGGCGATGGCCTCTGAATCCGGCACGATCTCCTTCGTCGGCGGCATGGACATCCCGCTCATCCGCAAGTTCGCCTGCGGCTATGCGCAGGGCGCCAAGGCGGTGAACCCTGACATCACCATCATCGCCAACATGACCGGCACCACCCCGGCCGCGTGGAACGACCCGGTGAAGGGCTCGGAGCTGACCAAGGCGCAGATCAGCCAGGGCTCGGACGTCGTCTTCGCCGCGGCGGGCGGCACCGGTCTCGGCGTGCTGCAGACCGCGGCGGACGAGGACATCCTCTCCATCGGCGTCGACAGCAACCAGAACTACCTGCACCCCGGCAAGGTCCTGAC
Organism: Litorisediminicola beolgyonensis; assembly: GCF_042679605.1. Classification (NCBI taxonomy): domain Bacteria; kingdom Pseudomonadati; phylum Pseudomonadota; class Alphaproteobacteria; order Rhodobacterales; family Paracoccaceae; genus Litorisediminicola; species Litorisediminicola beolgyonensis. The sequence continues at coordinate 21,303 of NZ_JBHTMU010000005.1, read as the reverse complement.
CTCGATGCTCAAGCGCGTCGATGTCGCGGTCGAGGAGTCGATGGCGGCAGGTGCCGACCTCGAGACCGGCGTCTTCGCGCTCGACCTCTCGGGCAACGGCGTGGGCTATGCGCTCGACGACAACAATGCCGACCTCGTCTCGGACGAGATGGAGACCGCGGTCGAAGAGGCCAAAGCCTCGATCATCGCGGGCGATATCGACGTGCATGACTACACCTCCGACGACAGCTGCCCGGCGCTGACGTTCTGATCCGATCCCGGCCGGGGCTTCTGTGGCCCCGGCCTTTTTCTCGCCTTCGGGAGCCTTCATGACCGACACCGCCCCGGCCATCGAACTGAAGGGCATCTCCAAGGCCTTCGGCCCGGTGCAGGCCAACAAGGACATCTCCATTCGCGTGATGCCCGGCACCATCCACGGCATCATCGGCGAGAACGGCGCGGGCAAGTCGACGCTGATGTCGATCCTCTACGGCTTCTACAGGGCCGATGCCGGCGAGATCTTCGTGGGCGGTCGCAAGACCGAGATCCCCGATAGCCAGGCCGCCATCGCCGCGGGCATCGGCATGGTCTTCCAGCACTTCAAGCTGGTGCAGAATTTCACCGTCCTCGAGAATGTCATCCTCGGCGCCGAGGACGGTCGGCTGTTGCGCCCCTCGCTCGCCAAGGCGCGCGCGGCGCTGAAGAGCCTTGCCGAGGAATACGAGCTTGCCGTCGATCCCGACGCACTGGTCGAGACCCTCTCGGTCGGCCACCAGCAGCGGGTCGAGATCCTCAAGGCGCTCTACCGGCAGGCCGATATCCTGATCCTCGACGAACCCACCGGCGTCCTGACGCCCGCCGAGGCCGATCACCTGTTCCGGATTCTCGACAACCTGCGTGCCGAGGGGAAGACGATCATCCTGATCACCCACAAGCTGCGCGAGATCATGGAGATCACCGACACCGTCAGCGTGATGCGGCGCGGCGAGATGACCGCCACGGTCAAGACCGCCGAGACCTCGCCGCAGGAGCTGGCCGAGCTGATGGTCGGGCGCAAGGTGCTCCTGCGCGTCGACAAGGCCCCGGCGCAGGTCGGCGAGACGCTCCTGAAGATCGAAAACCTGCGCCACGTGGACGAGAAGGGCGTCGAGCGGCTGCGCGGCATCTCGCTCGATCTGCGCGCGGGCGAAGTTCTGGGCATCGCGGGTGTCGCCGGAAACGGGCAGTCCGAGCTTCTTCAGGTTCTGGGTGGCTGTGCCGAGGCCGAGGGCACCGTGACGCTCAGGGGCGCGACCTTGCCGCTGAGCGGTGCGGGCTCGGACGGGCGCGCCCGGCGTGCGGCGGGCATCGGCCACGTCCCCGAAGACCGCCAGCATGAAGGCCTGATCATGCCCTGCACGGCCTGGGAAAACAGCGTCTTCGGCTATCACCGCGACCCGGCCTGGCAGAAGGGCCTGATCATGGACCAGGCCGCGATCCGGGCAGACGCGGCGGGCAAGATCGAGCGCTTCGACGTGCGCCCGCCGAACCCCAATCTCGCCGCCAAGAACTTCTCGGGCGGCAACCAGCAGAAGATCGTCCTCGCCCGCGAGATCGAGCGGAACCCCGACGTCCTCCTGATCGGCCAGCCGACACGCGGCGTCGATATCGGCGCGATCGAGTTCATCCACCAAGAGATCATCCGCCTGCGCGACCAGGGCAAGGCGATCCTCCTAGTCTCGGTCGAGCTCGACGAGATCTTCGCGCTCTCGGACCGGATCGCGGTGATGTTCGACGGTCGGATCATGGGCATCCGCGACCCCGACGCGACGGACCAGCGCGAGCTTGGCCTGATGATGGCCGGGATCACCGACGATCCCAAAGTTGCGCTAGCAATTTGAAGGAATATCTCGGCTCCTTTGGCCTAATTGATGCAGAGGTAGGTATCGTGAAAATCACAATGACTCCAAGACATCGAAACACTGGAAACACTCACAAACTGACTGATGAGAGGATCCAACCGCGAAACGTGAAGCTTGAGGCAGACGGTCAAGTCACTGTGAATATTAAGATTGGTGAAATTCGAACCTCTGGCGAATTCAATGGAACTGTGACCCTTTCGCTCAGCGAGCTTTATTATCTCACTGGAATTCTGGAGGAAAAAAAACTTGAGCTCCTGCTTAATTCGCTTTCCGAGTAGTCCGGAAATATTATGAATGGATAAGATGCCTGCCTGGGCCGACGCGATCCTCGTGCCGCTGATCTCGCTCTTGCTCGCCGCGATCCTGTCGGCGGGCGTGATCCTTGCCATCGGCGAAAACCCGATCGAGGCCTTCCGCCTGATGGTCGACGGCGCGCTCATGCGCTCGACCGGCTGGGGCTACACGCTCTATTACGCGACGAATTTCATCTTCACCGGCCTCGCGGTCGCCGTCGCCTTCCACGCCCGCCTCTTCAATATCGGCGGCGAGGGACAGGCCACGGTGGGTGGCCTCGGCGTGGCACTGGTCTGTCTCTACCTGCCCTGGCCGCATTGGAGCCTGGCGCTTGTCGCGGCCTGCATCGGCGCGGCCGCCTTCGGCGCGCTCTGGGCGCTGATCCCGGCCTATCTGCAGGCCAAGCGCGGCAGCCACATCGTGATCACCACGATCATGTTCAACTTCATCGCCGCGGCGCTTCTGAACTACGTGCTCGTCAACCTCCTGAGACCCGCGGGCCAGATGGACCCCGCGACCGAGGTGTTCCCGCCCGCGACCCATCTGCCGACCTTCCAGGACATGTTCGCCACCGCCGACAACCCGCTCTTCCGGGGCGCGCCCGCCAACGTGACCTTCTTCCTGGCGCTCATCGCCTGCGTCGCGGTCTGGGTGCTGATCTGGCGCACCCGGCTCGGCTACGAGATCCGCGCGCAGGGCCATTCCGAAAGCGCCGCGCGCTACGCGGGCATTTCGCCGACCCGCATCATCGTCGTCGCCATGCTGATCTCGGGCGGGCTCGCGGGGCTGATGTCGGTCAACACCACGATGGGCGAGGCCGAGCGCTTGGTGCTCAACGCCACCGAGGGCGCGGGCTTCATCGGCATCGCCGTGGCGCTCATGGGCCGCAACCATCCCTTCGGCGTGTTTCTCGCCGCGATCCTCTTCGGGTTTCTCTACCAGGGCGGCGCCGAGCTGGCGCTCTGGACCAATATCCCGCGCGAGCTGATCGTGGTGATCCAAGCGCTGGTGATCCTCTTCACCGGCGCGCTCGACAACATGGTCCGGATGCCGCTCGAGCGGCTCTTCTCGCGACGGAGGGCCGCGTGATGGATTTCCTCACCCTCCTCCAGGTGCTCGACTCGACCATCCGCCTCGCGACGCCGCTGCTCCTGGCCTGTCTCGCGGGTCTCTTCTCGGAACGCGCGGGCATCTTCGACATCGGTCTCGAGGGCAAGATGCTGGCCGCGGCCTTCTTCTCCGCCGCGATCGCCGCGGTGACCGGATCGGTCTGGCTCGGCCTCCTCGCGGGTATCGCGGCCTCGCTGGCGCTCTCGGCGATCCACGGGCTCGCCTCGATCACCTTTCGCGGCAACCAGCTCATCTCCGGGGTCGCGATCAACTTCCTGGCCTCGGGTCTGACCGTGCTCGTCGCACAGGACTGGTTCGGCCAAGGCGGCCGGACGCCGTCCTTGATCGGCGCCGGACGCTGGCCCGACATCACCCTGCCCTTCGCCGAGACGCTGCGACCGGTGCCGATCCTCGGCCCCATCTATGCCGAGCTGATCTCCGGCCACTCGATCCTCGTCTACACCGCGCTTCTGATGGTTCCGGTCACGTGGTGGGTGCTCTTCCGCACCCGGTTCGGCCTGCGGCTGCGCGCCGTTGGCGAAGCCCCCGAGGCGGTCGACACCGCCGGTGTCTCGGTCATCGGCCTCCGCTTTGCCGCCGTGGCGATCTGCGGGCTGCTCTGCGGTCTGGCGGGAAGTTACCTCGCCACCGGCCTCCAGGCGGGGTTCGTGCGCGAGATGACCGCCGGACGCGGCTACATCGCGCTCGCCGCTCTGATCTTCGCGAAATGGCGACCCTGGCACGCGCTCGGCGCCTGCACGCTCTTCGGCCTCCTGCAAGCGGTGGCGTTGCGTTATCAGAACATCGATCTCGGAGGGATCACGATCCCGGTGCAGGTGATGGACGCCCTGCCCTACATCCTGACGGTCGTGATCCTCGCGGGCTTCGTCGGCAAGGCGATCCCGCCGCGCGCCGGGGGCGAGCCCTACGTCAAGGAACGCTGACGCCTGATGCCGTCGCCCGGATATCCCGGGCGGCGGGCGGGCCAGTCCTTATTCAGAGCCTACTGGATCGACAGGTCCATCCGGAACGCGCTGGTCTTGCCCGCATCCTTGTCGTTGCCCATCTGGTAGACGCGGATCGTGTAGACCCCATCCTCGGGCAAGGGCTGCGTGAACGACGTTCCGTCCATCGAGCCGTTATAGATCGCGACCCCGTCGCTGCCCGGCGGCAGGATGTTGAAATAGACCGTCCCGCTCCCGGTGCTGTCGGTCACGTCCAACTCGACGAAAAGCTCCTGGCCGCCCCGAGCCCCCAGAAGGTAATCGTGATAGGCGTCGCCCTCGATGCTGCCCTCGATCATGGTGCCGAAATTGCCCTTGGCGAACTGAACCTCGGTGCGCTCCTGCGCCCAGGCGGCGCTGGTCAGCGCAAGTGCCGCCACCGCGGCGAGTGCTCGTTTCATGAAAATCTCCTGCGTGAAAAAGCGCGCCAGACCAGACCTGAGACGGGCCTGACTGCACGGCAGAAGGCTACTCTTCCCGCGCGAGCCTGTGAAGTTTCTCGCGCAGCGCGTCCGAGATCGGCAAGGGCCGCGCGCCCATATCGGTCAGCACGTTGATGAAGAACCCCAGAGCCGCCGCCTGTTCCTCGCCCTCGCGGAACAACGCCACCTCGATGCGGTAGGAGCTGGTCCCGATCTTCGGAATCCGCAGACCCGCCTCCAGGCGATCCGGGAACCCGACCTCGCGGAAATAGGTGCAGCCGTTTTCGACCACGACGAAGCGCACCGGCTCCGGGCCCCGGATCTCTATGCCGTTTTCGAGCTGCCAGAGCGAGATCGCCGTGTCGAAGAGCGCGAAATACGCGGCATTGTTCATGTGCCCGTATTCGTCATTGTCCGGCCAGCGGGTCTGGATGGGGACGAAATCGGCGAACGCGTCGCGCGTGGGTGCGGGCTGTCTTGCCATCAGGACCTCAGAAGCCGGAAGGCGGTCGACGCGCCGTAGCCCGCCGCCAGCGCGAGGGCGAGTGCCATCAGGCCGTAGATTAGCGAGTTATCGCGCGAGAGATTGTAGAGCCAGCGCTCGAGACCGACCTTGCGCACGTCGATCCCGGTTTCGATCTGGCCGACGACCGCCCCGCCGCGCACGAGGAAAATCCGCGCCGTGTATTCGCCCTCGGTCAGGTTCGCGGGCAGCCGGACGCGGCTGGAAAAGAGCGTCTCTTCCCGCACGTCCACCACGCCTTCGTTCACCTGGTAAAGCCCGTCGCGCTCGCGGATCCGGATGACCGCGTCGGTGAACGCCTGCGCGTTCTCGACCTGCATGGGCGCGCCGACCGACCGGATCGCGCGCGGGATCGAGATGCGATGCCGCAGATCCTCGACCGCGCTCAGGACCTCGTCGAGCGGTCCCGAGGACAGCACCGCGTAGAAAGACGGCGCGAGATCGACCTCGACCGCGTCGGCATTCACCCAGATGCCGAACCGGCGCTCCTTGCGGTAGACGGTCAGCGGCACGAACGGCCCGGCGATGGTCGCGACCACTTCGAGCGGCGCGCCCTCGGGGATCGCGGTCTCGCGCTTGACCGCCCCGTAGATCAGGATCTCGGAGCCGTCGAAATCGGTGGAGATCGAGACCTCGTCCTGGCTCAGCCCCAGGACCACCGTCTCCTGCGCGCGCGCCGGGAGCGACAGGACCGTCAGCATCAGGACGATGAGCAGGCGCACCATGTCACGGGCTCCCCGCGCTGGTGATCACGAAAAGCTCGTCCGGCGGCAGCACCAGATCGAAGGCCAGCTTCAGGCAGACGCCCAGAACCAGAAGCGCCAGCAGGATGCGCAACTGCTCGGCCTTGAGCTTGGACCCGATCATCGCGCCGAACTGCGCGCCGATTACCCCGCCGAGGATCAGCGCCAGCGCCAGCACCACGTCGACCGTCATGCTCGTCGTCGCGTGGAGAAGCGTGGTGAAGCCGGTCACGAAGATGATCTGGAAGAGCGAGGTGCCGACGACGACCTTGGTCGGCATGCCGAGAAGGTAGATCATCGCCGGAACCATGATGAAACCGCCTCCGACCCCCATCACCGCGGCCAGAACGCCGACCGCCGCGCCGACCATGAGCGGCGGGATCGCCGAGATATAGAGCCCCGAGGCGCGGAACCGCATCTTGAACGGTAGCCCGTGCACCCAGACATGGCTGCGGCGCTTGGGCGGGCCGCCCTTGCGGGACCGGAAGATCGCGCGGAGGCTCTCGACCAGCATCAGCCCGCCGATGATCCCGAGGAAGACGACGTAGCAGAGGTTCACGAGCAGATCGACCTGCCCCAGCCCCTTCAGCCAATTGAAAAGCCAGACCCCGAAGCCTGACCCGATCAGGCCCCCGACAAGCAGCACCGTGCCCATTTTCAGGTCCACGGTCTTTCGCCTGAGATGCGCGAGCACGGCCGAGACCGAGGAGGCCACGATCTGGTTGGCGCCGGTCGCCACCGCGACAGCGGGCGGGATGCCCATGAAGAACAGAAGCGGGGTGATCAGGAACCCGCCGCCGACGCCGAACATGCCCGAGAGCACGCCGACGAGCGTGCCCAATCCGAGGAGCAGAAACAGGTTCACCGAGACCTCGGCGATGGGCAGGTAGAGCTGCATGGCTTATTTGCGCAAAGCGCGCGGAGTTTTGCAATCCGCACGCGGGCTTGGAGGGTCCGAAGCCTCAGGCGATCTCGGGCGCTGCCGTCGAAGGCGGCGCTGCCGGAGCGGGCCGGAACGGTCGGCCAGGCGATGTGCCGACCCGCGACAGACCGCAGCTCCGAGCGTCACGCCGCGCCGATCGACCCGGTGCGCGCGCAAAGAGCGCACCGGGCTCCGGGCCGCAATCAGACGAAGCGGTTGACGATGTTTTCCAGCCGCTCCTGGCGACCGGACCGAGGCTTCGGATCAAGCCCCTCGTCCCCGACCCGCGCCGCCGCGGCTTCAAGAGAGCCGTCCAGCATCTTCTGCGCTGCGGGCGCGTCCCAGCCTGCGTAGCGCTCCGAGCGCATGGCTTCGAGCGTGCCGTCCTCCAGCATCGCCGCCGCGGCCTTGAGGCCCCGAGCACAGACATCCATCCCGCCGACATGGGCGAGGATCAGGTCCTCGGGATCGAGCGACTGGCGCCGGAGTTTCGCGTCGAAATTCGTGCCGCCGGTGGTGAAGCCTCCGGCCTTGAGCACCTCGTAATAGGCGAGCGCGACCTCGGGCACGGTGTTCGGGAATTGGTCGGTGTCCCAGCCGGACTGGTAGTCGTTGCGGTTCATGTCGATCGAACCGAAGATCCCCAGCTCGCGCGCCATCGCCAGCTCGTGCTCGAAGCTGTGGCCCGCGAGGATCGCGTGGCCCTGCTCGATATTCATCTTCACCTCGCCCTCGAGGCCGAACTCCTTGAGGAAGCCGTAGACCGTGGCGACATCGTAATCATACTGGTGCTTAGTCGGCTCCTGCGGCTTGGGCTCGATCAGGATCGCGCCCTGGAAACCGATCTTGTGCTTGTAGTCGACGACCATCTGCAGGAAGCGCCCGGCATGCGCGCGCTCGCGGCCGAGATCGGTGTTGAGCAGCGTCTCGTAGCCCTCGCGACCGCCCCAGAGCACGTAGTTCTCACCGCTCAGGCGATGGGTGACATCCATGCAGGCCTTCACGCTGGCGGCCGCATAGGCAAAGACTTCCGGGTCGGGGTTCGTGGCGGCACCCGACATCCAGCGGCGGCTGGAGAACATGTTGGCCGTCCCCCAGAGCAGCCGTGTTCCGGTCGCCTGCATCTTCTCGCCGAGGTAATCGCCGATCTCGTCCAGCCGCGCCGCGCTTTCCGCGAAATTGTCGCCCTCGGGTCGGACATCGTAATCGTGGAAGCAGTAGAAGGGCTGGCCCAGGATGCGGAACATCTCGAAGGCGACATCGGCCTTGAGCTTGGCGGCCTCCATCGTGTCGCCGAACCAGGGCCGCTCGAAGGTCTGGCCGCCGAAGGGGTCGCCGCCGGGCCAGGCGAAGCTGTGCCAATAGGCCACCGAGAACCTCAGGTGATCCTCGAGCCGCTTGCCCATGACCATCTCTGACGGATCGTAATGGCGGAACGCGAACTCGCCCTCGGCATCGGGGCCGGCATAGGTGATCTCGGGAATATCGCGGAAGAAGTCGGTCATGGATGCTCCAGGAATTTGGCCGCGGTCTCGCGGTAACGGGCGTGACCTTCTGCAAAGGCCGCGCCAAGATTCGGGTCGGGATCGATGCTGCGCGCGACGGGCGGCGGGGCGGCGAGGCTCGCATCGCCGGTCGCGGCAATGGCCCCGAGCCGCGCGGCTCCGAGCGCCGCTCCGAAATCGCCGGCCACCGGCAGGTCGAGCGGCACGCCCATCGCCGTCGCGATGAGGCTCAGCCAGTAATCGGAGCGTGTGCCGCCGCCGACGGCAGTGGCGCGGGTGATCTCGGTGCCGGTCGCCGCAAGCGCCGCCTGGCAGTCGCAAAGCGCAAAGGCCACACCTTCGAGCACCGCGCGGGTGGCGGCCTCGGTATCGGTGGCGTGCTCTAGCCCGGCGAAGACACCGCGCAGGGACGCCGAGTTATGCGGAGTCCGCTCGCCGCCGAGATAGGGCAGGAAGACCGTCTTGCCCGGGGCCTTCAGGTCCCCCAGAGCACCGGTCAGCGCCGCGGCATCCGAGCCCACGAGCCGCGCGAACCAGTTCAGCGCGTCCGTGGCGGCAAGGATCACGCCCATCTGGTGCCAGGTGTCGGGCAGCGCGTGGCAGAAGCTGTGGACCGCCGTCTCCGGCGCGGGGCGATAGCCGTCGGAGGCGGCGAAGAGCACGCCGGACGTCCCGAGCGACACGAAGGCCTGACCCGCCTTGATCACGCCCATGCCGATCGCCGAGGCCGCGTTGTCTCCGCCGCCTCCCGCGACCGGAACACCCTCGGGCAATCCCCAGCGCTGCGCGAGCGCCGGCCGCAGAATGCCGGAGACATCGGAGCCCTCGACGAGACGCGGCATCGCGGCGCGCGACAGGCCGGTCTTGGCCAGAAGCGCGTCGGACCAGTCCCGCGCGCCGGTGTCGAGCCATCCTGTCCCGGCGGCATCCGACATCTCGGCCACGCGGTCGCCGGTCAGCCAGAGCCTCAGGTAATCCTTGGGCAGAAGCACGCAATCGACCCGCTCGAAGAGCTGCGGTTCGTGCCGCGCCACCCAGGCGAGCTTGGGCGCGGTGAAGCCCGGAAAGACGATATTGCCAGAGACCGCGCGCCACTCGGGGTCCGCGTCCATCTCGGCCGCTTCGAGATGCGAGCGGGTGTCGTTCCAGAGAATGCAGGGCCGCAGAACCTCGTCCGCGGCATCGAGAAGCGTGGCACCATGCATATGGCCCGAGAGGCCGATGCCGCGCACATCGTCGAGGGATCGCGTCGCGGCGAGCGCGCTCATCACGCTTTCCGCCGCCGCGATCCAGTCCGAAGGAGCTTGCTCGGACATGTTCTCACCGGGACGTTGCACGGTGAGCGGAGCCGAGGCTTCGGCGAGAACCTCCTGGTCCTCGCCGATCAAGAGCCCTTTCAGCCCCGATGTTCCGAGATCGAGGCCGAGCCAGCTCATGCTGCCAGATGCTCCGGCTTCTTGCCCGCGATGATCATCGCGAGGATGTCGTCGGTCGAGACCGCGTCGACATCGACCACACCGACCAGCTCGCCGTTCTTCATGACCGCTGCGCGGTCGCAAAGACGTTTCACCTGGTGCACGTCGTGGTCGATCAGGAAGATCCCGAGGCCCTGCTTCTTCAGCTCGGCGATCAGCTGGGCGACCATTTCGGTCTCCTGCGGCCCGAGCGCGGCGGTCGGTTCGTCCATGATCAGGATCTTGGCGTTGAAATAGACCGCCCGCGCAATCGCAACCGATTGCCGCTGACCGCCCGAAAGCGCCGAGACCGGAGCCGAGAACTTGCGGAAGTTGGGGTTCAGACGTCCCATCACCTTGCGCGTCTCGGCCTCCATCCGCGCCTGGTCGACCGTGCCGAGCGCGGTCGTCAGCTCGCGGCCGAGGAACAGGTTCGACGCGGCATCGAGATTGTCCGCCAGCGCAAGCGTCTGGTAGATCGTCTCGATATTGTAGTCGCGCGCGTCGCGCGGGTTGTTGATGGTGGCCTTCTCGCCATTTACGAAGACCTCGCCCGAGTCCTGCTGGTAGGCGCCCGAGAGGCACTTGATCAGCGTCGACTTGCCGGCGCCGTTGTGGCCCAGAAGGCCCACGACTTCACCGGGGAAGAGATCGACCGACACCTTGTCCACGGCCTGGATGCCGCCGAACGAGATCGAGATGTCGCGCATTTCGACGAGGGGGGTTCCGGTTCTGTCAATCATCTCAGAACTCCTTATTTCGAACGGTTGCGATAGAGGATGTCGAGCCAGACGGCGAGCACGAGGACCGAGCCCACGACGATCCGCTGCATGGCGGCGTCGAAGCCGATCAGGACCATGCCGGTCTGCAGCGACTGCATGACGAGCGCGCCCAGGATAGCGCCGAAGATCGTGCCCACGCCGCCCGAAAGCGAGGTGCCGCCGATCACCGCCGCGGCGATGACGTAAAGCTCGTCAAGCTCGCCCAGCGCGTTGGTGGCCGAGTTGAGACGCGCCGAGGCGACGACCGCGGACAGGCCCGTCAGAAAGCCCATGAGGCCGAAGATCTTGACCGTCATCCACTTGGTGTTGATGCCCGCGAGCGACGCGGCCTCGGGGTTGCCGCCAATGGCGTAAACCGCGCGACCGAACCGGGTCTTGTTCATCACGAAGGTCATGATGAGACCGACGGCGAGCAGGATCAGGACCGGGATGGCGAAGCCGTGGCTGATGAAGAGCCCGCCCTCGGGAACGGTGATGCCGTTCTCCTCGGCGTAGCGACGGACGATGCCGCGCGGCCAGGCATAGGCGTTGACCAGAAGGACCGCACCGATCACCGCGACACAGCCGACGACCGCGATGAACGTGTCCGCCCACATGGGCTTCAGCGGGAACTCGAAGCGGACGCGCTGGCGGCGCGAATTGACCACGAGGCCGATCACGACCGCGCATCCGATCAGGCCGAGAATCCAGCTCCCCGTCGCGCCGATCGCGCCGAACGGTCCGCCGCCCAGGAGCGAGAAGGTCTCGTCGAGCGGCGAGATGGTCTCGCCGCGGGTGACGAGGAAGCCGACGCCGCGCCAGACCAGAAGGCCGCCGAGCGTCACGATGAAGGCCGGGATGCCGAGATAGGCGATGAGAAAGCCGTGGAAGACACCGACGGCGGTGCCGAGCGCCATGCCGGAGACGGCCGCGATGATCCAGATCATCGGATGGCCGAGACCGAAGATCTGCGGCAGGACCTGGACCTGGACCACGCCCATCATGATGGCGCAGAAGCCCAGGAGCGAGCCGACCGAGAGGTCGATATGGCGGGTGATGATCACCAGCACCATGCCGCAGGCCATGATCCCCACCGACGCGGTCTGAACCGACAGGTTCCAGAGGTTCCGCGGTGTGAGGAAGGCGCCGAAGCCGTTGACCAGCGCGCCGTAGACATGGAAGCCGATCCAGATCAGCGCCAGCGCGCCGACCATGCCGATCAGCCGTGTGTCGATTTCGGTAGCCTGCAGGAAGCGGGCCGCCGGGTTGGTTGCTTTTTTCTGACCGCTGGCGGTCGTCGTTGCAGTATCCGTCATGACTCCGTTCCCGAGCTGACTCGTGCCAAAGGCGCTATCGTGCAGCGGCGCCATTCGAAGCTCCGTGCAGAGGGCCGTCCATCCGGACAGATCGCGTCTGGCGTTTTGGTCTGAGTTCGGTCCCTCCCCTCCTCGGGACCGTTGGCTGGCGCGGGCCGGAAACCGGCCCGCGCCGTCAGGCTCTAGGCCTTACTGGCAGGCAGCGACGCTGTCCTGCGCGCCTTCACAGGCTTGCTCTTTCGAGATGTGACCGGCATCGATCACCAGGTTCAGGTTGTCCTGGGTGATCGGGGTCGGGTCGAGGAAGATGGCGTTCATCTCGACGCCATTCTCGCCGCCGGACCACTTCTCCGCACCGCTGACATCCGCACCCGCGGTGCCGTCGGCCATCTCGAGCGCGATTTCCGCGGCGCGCTTGCCGAGGTCACGCGAGTTCTTCCACACCGACACGGTCTGGTTGCCGCGTGCGACGCGGTTCAGAGCGGCGAGGTCGCCGTCCTGGCCGCCGACCGGAACGTCGAGACCCTGCGCGGAGAGCGCGGCGATCGCGCCACCGGCCATGCCGTCGTTCTCGGCCAGGACCGCGTCCACCTCGTTGTTCGCGGCGGTCAGGATCTGCTCCATGTTCCGCTGCGCGTTCTCGGGCTTCCAGCCATCGGTGAAGGCCTCGCCGACGATGGTCACTTCGCCCGCGTCGATCTTCGGCTGAAGCACTTCCATCATGCCTTCCAGAAGGAAGAGCGCGTTGGGATCGCCCGGGTCGCCCTTGATGATGGCGTAGTTGCCCTCGGGCTGAGCCGCGTTGACGGTCTCGGCGATGATGCGGCCGACACCCTTGTTGTCGAAGGTCAGGTAGAACGCGCGCTCGTCTTCGATCAGGCGGTCATAACCCACGACGGGGATATCCTCGGCGGCGGCGGCATCCACGGCCGGGCCGATGGCGTCCTTGTCGACGGCGAGAATGATCAGGGCGTCAGCACCCTGTGCGATCAGCGCTTCGATATCGGTGAGCTGCTTTGCAGCCGACAGCTGTGCGTCGGCGGAGATGTAGCTGGCGCCAGCGGCTTCGAGAGCCTCCTTGATGGCGGCTTCGTCAGTTTTCCAGCGCTCTTCCTGGAAGTTCGACCAGCTCACGCCGACGGTCGGGCCGTCCTGTGCAAGAACGGGCATGGCAGTCAGGCTCGTGGCCGCAAACGCGGCTGCGAGAAGCGAACGTCTCTTCATGGTATCCTCCCTTTGGCGCAGCCCGAAGGCCACGTCGGCACTATGCCGGTGACGGAAAGCATGAAGATATTATTTTCGGTTGTCAAAAAAAATTTTCAGGTGAATAGTCGGGGAGGTTACCTGAGGAGCGGTCTCATCCTTGATTTGCAGCATGTTGCCGCAACGCAGAAACGAAAACTGCCGTCGAGTAACCGTGGGGAGGATCTATTATTTCGACGCTCGAAAGAAAGAATCGGCGTGAAGCGCGTATCTCCGCAGAGGTTGCGGCCCGCCGTCGTGGCGTTGGCCCGCTCATTGCACCGATGACGGACGCCGCCCGCCCGCTGCGCCAGCAGATCTTCGAACGCGTCCGCGCTGCAGGTCGCCTGTCGCGCACAGAGACGGCGAGAGCCTTGGGAATCAGCCCCGCCACCGTCACCACCCTGTCCTCCGATCTGATAGCCGAGGGGCTCCTGGAAGAGGTCGCCACCCCCCGCCCCGACAGCGCCCGCGGACGGCCCCGGGTGGCGCTCGGCGTGCGCGGGCCGTCTCTCTATACTGCGGGCGTCAAGCTTGCGGATCGCGATTGTTCGGCCGTCATCACCGATTTCGCCGGTACCGTCATCGCCTCGGGCAGCGAACCCGCGCGCCCCGGCGCCGTGCCGCTCGCAGCGCTTCTCGACCGCTGCCGCTCCGTCCTCGAAGCCGTCGCGGCCGATGCGGGCCTGCGAATCTCGGATTTCGCCGCGGTGGGCATCGGTGTGCCGGGCTTCGTCGAGCATGAGACCGGCCAGGTCCATTGGAGCCCGATTCTCCAGGACAGCCCCGTCGACCTCGCCTCCGCCGCACGCACGGCTCTGGGCGTTCCGGTCGTCATCGACAACGACGCCAACCTCGTGACCCTCGCGGAGCTCTGGTTCGGCAAGGGGCGCGGGCGCGCCGATTTCGCGGTGATCACCATCGAGCACGGCGTCGGCATGGGGCTCGTGCTGAACCATCGCCTGTTCCGCGGCGCGCGCGGGCTCGGCACCGAGCTCGGCCATACCAAGGTGCAGCTCGACGGCGCGCTCTGCCGCTGTGGTCAGCGCGGCTGTCTCGAGGCCTATGTCGCCGACTACGCCCTCGCCCGCGAAGCCGCCACCGCGCTCAAATGGGACGAGACCAACCGCCTCTCGATGGCGCTGATGCTCGAGAGCCTCTTCGACCACGCCAAGGCCGGAAATATCGCGGCACGCTCGATCTTTCACCGTGCCGGACGCTACCTCGCGCTCGGATTGGCCAATGTGATCAACGTCTTCGACCCTTCGCTCGTGATCCTGTCGGGCGAGCGGATGCGCTACGATTACCTCTATTCGGACAAGACCCTCTCGGAACTCGACGGTCTGGTTCTCAGGACCGAACGTCCCGTTCCGCCGGTCGAGGTGCATGCCTGGGGCGATCTTCTCTGGGCGCACGGCGCGGCGGCGCTGGCGCTCTCCTATGCCTCCGAGCGCAGGCTCGAGCTCTGCGGGAGCGAGGCGGCGGAATGATCCGGCTGGCCCTGAGCGCCGCGATTCTCGCCGCTCCCGCGGCGGCCGACCCGGTCTTCACCGACCGCGCCGACGGCCTGCCCGCTCCGCATGTCTATGATGGCGGATGGGAGCATTTCGTCGGCGGCGGTGTCGCGATCTTCGACTGCAACGGCGACACGCTCCCCGACCTCTTCGCGGCGGGCGGAGAGACCCCCGCGGCGCTTTTCGTCAATCGAACCGAGGCCCCCGGCGCCCCGATCCGCTTCGGTCGTGGAGAGGCCGACGCGCTGACCGGCGTCACCGGCGCCTACCCTCTCGACATAGACGGCGACGGCGCGCTCGACCTGGCGATCCTGCGCGTGGGGCCGAACCGGCTCTGGCGCGGGCTGGGCGATTGCAGCTTCGAGGATGCGACCGAACGCTGGGGGCTGGTCTCGGAGGACCTCTGGACCACCGCCTTCACCGCGACCTGGGAGCCGGAGCAGGACGCGCCGACGCTGGTCTTCGGCAATTATGTCGACCGTGCCGATCCCGAAGGCCCGTTCGGTGCCTGCGACACCCACCGGCTTTATCGCCCCGACATGGCCCGCTACGCCGCGCCCGAGATCATCGCGCCCGGGTATTGCAGCCTGTCCATGCTCATCACCGACTGGCGGCGCTCCGGCGCACCCGAGCTTCGGATCTCGAACGACCGTCACTACTATGTCTCCGGCGGCTACGAGGAGATGTGGCGGCTCGACCCGCTCGAACCGGTCCCCGACTGGGAGCACGTGTCGCTCTGGGGCATGGGCATCGCCAGCGCCGATCTGACCGGCGACGGGCTGCCCGAGGTGATGCTGACCTCGATGGGCGACCAACTCCTCCAGATCAACCGCGGCGACCGGTTCGAGAACGCGCCCTACAGCATCGGGACCTACGCCCAGCGCCCGCATATCGGGGACGATGGCCGCCCCGCCACCGGCTGGCACGCGGAGTTCGGCGATATCGACAACGACGCCCGGCTCGATCTCTTCATCGCCAAGGGCAATGTCGACCAGATGCCCTCGAACGCGATGGCCGATCCGAACAACCTCTTGATGCAGAACGAAGACGGCACCTTCCGCGAGACCTCCATCACGGCGGGCGTGGCCTCGACCGCGCGG
Source organism: Litorisediminicola beolgyonensis (assembly GCF_042679605.1). Lineage (NCBI taxonomy): Bacteria > Pseudomonadati > Pseudomonadota > Alphaproteobacteria > Rhodobacterales > Paracoccaceae > Litorisediminicola > Litorisediminicola beolgyonensis. The sequence continues at coordinate 5,513 of NZ_JBHTMU010000005.1, read as the reverse complement.
GCGCGCGGTGCGGGGCTGGCTGATCTCGATGGTGACGGGCGGCTCGATCTGGTCGTGGTCAACCGGCGCGCGCCGATGGAAATCTGGCAGAACGAGACGCCCGGCACCGGTCATTGGCTGGGGCTCAAGCTGCGGATGCCGGGGTCGAACACCCATGCCGTCGGCGCGTGGGTCGAGGTTGCGACCGAGAGCGGCACGCAGACCCGCGAGGTCACCGTCGGCGGCGGCCATGCCGGAGGTCAGTCCCTGCCCCTCCATATAGGCCTCGGCGCGGCCACGCAGGCGACGATCACCGTGCGCTGGCCCGATGGCGGGGAGAGCACGCATGACATCGACAGAGTCGACCGCATCGTTCGCCTGACCCCGCCTCGGTGACCTGACCGCCCGGGTGTCGCCTCAGCGATCCACCGGCAGACCCGAGGGCACGCTCTCGGGGATCCTGAGCCGCCCCTCCAGCGCGACCTCGTCGCTCAGCGTGTCGAGAAAGGCCATGAGCGCACCGAGCTCGGCCTCGCTGAGCGCCCGCCCCGGCTCGGCAGCCGCGGCGATGGCGTCGCGGTCCTCGGCGCTCTCCCAGATCGCGAAATCCGGCTTCGACGGCGCAAACTCCGGCAAGCGCGGACGCGGCGCGTCGCTCACCCGCGCGGCATGCGCCGCGAGATAGGCGCGCAGATCATCGACCGCCCCCGCATGTCCCCAGGGACCGGTGCGGGTGACGTTGCGCAGCATCGGCGTGCGGAAGCGATACATGTCCGCATCTCGCCCCGTAACGCGCCCCCGCCCCAGATCGCGCTGGTGATTCTCGAATCGCTCGGCCTTGCCCGGACCGATCTGTGCCTCGCCCGTCGCGTGAAACTGCATGTCGCTCAGAAGCGCGCCGGAATGGCACGCGGCGCAGCCCGCCTCGCCGAAAAAGAGATCGCGCCCGACAGCGGCCAGCGCGGGCAGCTCCGCCTCGCCGCGCAGGCTCCGGTCAAAGAGACTGTCCTCCGAGCGCCATTCCCAGGCGACGAAACCGGCGATGGCGTTGGAAATATCGGTGAAGCCGATAGGCCGCCCGGCGGCGATCTCGGGGTACACCGCCGCGAAGCGCTCGGCATAGGCGGGCAGGTCGGCGACCCGGCGCGAGATCAGGTCCCAGGCGCCGTCCTCGCCGGTGATCCGCCCCATGCGCACCGCCCGCGCGACCTCGTTCTCGCCGTAATGCCCGGCCATCTCGTCGCCCGAGAGCACCGGAAACATCGTCTGCGCCGAGAGAAGCGAGGTGAAGCCCGCGACCATCTCCTCTTCCATCGGCGTGCGCAGACCGGAAGGCCGCGAGGGATCGACCTCGATCCGTCCGTCGTGGAACAGGACGGTGACGCCGCGATGGCCCATGTTGAAAAGCGCCGGACTGTTCCGCGGAATGCGCTGCTCGGGCATGTTTTCGGCCAGCCCGACCCGGTCCGGACCGAGCCCCGTGCCGCCCTCGCCGAGACCGAGCGACACGCCGTCGGAGGTCGCGAAGCGCGGATGGTGGCAGGTGGCGCAGGAGATGTTGCGATTGCCCGACAGGACGGCATCGTAGAACAGAAGCTGGCCCAGCTCGGCCTCCGCCGGAGCGACAGCCATGAAATCTTCCGGATCGAGCGGCACAGGCCCGCCGCCCGCAAGCGCCAGCCCTGCCGCGATCATCGCCAGTCCACGTCGGATCATCGGTCTCCTCCTTGAAGAAATCACTCATCCGATCCGACCCGGCAGGTCAAGCCGCCGCATTCACGATTGATCGAAAAGGCCGAGAGGTTCAGCCTGTGGGGCATGGACTCACCCAAAACCGCTTTCGAGAGCGCCGAATTCCAGGCCCGCGTCGCGCGCGCCCAGACGCGGATGCGCGCGCAGGGGCTCGATGCGCTCTTCCTGACCACCGAGCCGCAGATCCGCTATCTCACCGGGTTCCTGACGCGCTTCTGGGAAAGCCCCACGCGGCCCTGGTTTCTGATCGTCCCGGCAAGCGGCGACCCGGTTGCGGTGATCCCCTCGATCGGCGCGCCGCTCATGGCGCAGAGCTGGATCACCGATATCCGCACCTGGAGCGCGCCGGACTACCGCGACGATGGCGTGTCGCTTCTGGCCGACGCGCTTGTCGAGACGGGTCCGCGCATCGGCGTGCCGATGGCGATGGAGACGCATCTGCGGATGCCGCTCCGGGACTGGCGGGCGCTACAGGACCGGCTGCCCGGTACCGCGTTCGTCGATGACGAGGGGCTCCTCCGCGATCTGCGCATGGTCAAATCCGCAGCCGAGATCGCGCGCATCCGCGCCTCCTGCGGCATCGCCGACCGCGCCTTCGCCCGCCTGCCCGAGATCCTCGCCCCCGGCGTGACACTGGCGCAGGCCTTCCGCCGCTTCCAGATACTCTGCCTCGAGGAAGGCGCCGACTGGGTGCCGTACTTGGCGGGCGGCGCCGGGCGCGACGGCTATTCCGACGTCATTTCGCCCGCGAGTGACACGCCGCTCGAAACCGGCGACGTGGTGATGCTCGACACCGGGCTGATGCGCGACGGCTATTTCTGCGATTTCGACCGCAATGTCTGCCTCGGCACTCCCGATCCCCGGGTCGCCCGTGCCCATGGACGCCTGATCGCGGCCACCTATGCAGGCTTCGACGCCGCCCGCCCCGGCGCCACCGCCGCCGATCTCTTCCACGCGATGGCGCGCGCGCTCGACGACAAGGACGGCGCCGAGGCCGCGGGCCGCTTCGGACATGGGCTCGGGATGCAGCTGACCGAACCGCCTTCCCTCGTCCCCGACGATCACACCGTGCTCGAACCCGGCATGGTGCTGACGCTGGAGCCCTCGCTTTTCACCGGACCGGAGCGCCTTCTGGTCCATGAAGAGAACATCGTCATTCGCGAGCATGGCGCCGAGTGGCTCTCCACCCCCGCCCCGCCCCAAATCCGAGTGCTGCCATGAGCGACACCGCCCTGCCCTTCACCCTGACCGAGGACCGCCCGGCCCAACTCGGCCTCGTCGTCCTGCAGACCGACGAGACCATCGAGATGGAGTTCCGCCGCCTCCTGCCGCCAGAGGCCGAGCTTCTGGTCACCCGCATCCCCTCGGGCGAAGAGGTCACGCCCGACAGCCTTGGCGCGATGAAGCACCACCTCGCCGACGCCGCGCGGCTCCTGCCCCAGGCGGCGCGGCTTTCCGCTCTGGGCTATGGCTGCACCTCCGGCGCCGCCGAGATCGGCCCGAGCGAGGTCGCGCGCCAGCTGCATGGCGTGACCGGCGCCGCTGCCGTGACCGATCCGTTCACCGCGCTGGTCGCCGCCTGCCGCAGCCTGGGCGTGACGCGGCTGGGGCTCCTGTCACCCTATATCGCCGAGGTCTCCCAGCGCCTGCGCGACCGGCTCGCCGCCGAGGGCATCGCCACGCCGGTCTTCGGCAGCTTCGAGACCGCCGACGAAGCCCGCGTCGTCCGCATCTCCGAGGCCTCCATCGCCGAGGCCGCCCTCGCGCTCGCGGAGCGCGGCGGAATCGACGCGCTGTTTCTCTCCTGCACCAATCTCCGAACGCTGAACCTGATCGGCGGCCTCGAGGCCACGCTCGGCCTGCCGGTCCTGGCCTCGAACCCGGTCCTCGCCTGGCACATGATCCGCCTTTCGGGCCTCACGCCGCCGCCCGGCGCCCCGGGACAGATCTTCCGCGCCTGACGGGCCCGCAGCCGCGCGCATCCCGGCCAAGGGTTGACTCACCGCATCTCCCGGCGTACCAGCCACGCACGTTTCCGGAAGTGATACCGCTTCCGGTCCCATGGGCCATGCCCGGGATCGCCCTCCGTCAGCGCGTTGCGCCCACGGGGGCGCTCGTCGTTTGGTCCATCGGGGTTCACCAAAGACCCGCCCGCGCCTACCTTTCGGCGCAGAGACCCGAGACTACGCGACAGGAGGCCAGGGGCCATGTTTGAAAATCTCTCAGAACGCCTGGGCGGCGTCTTCGACCGGCTGACCAAGCAGGGCGCGCTGTCCGAAGAGGACGTCAAGACCGCGCTCCGCGAAGTGCGCGTGGCGCTGCTCGAAGCCGACGTCTCGCTGCCGGTGGCGCGCGATTTCGTCAAGGCGGTCGAGAAGAAGGCGACCGGCGCGGCGGTGACCAAATCGGTGACCCCGGGCCAGCAGGTCGTCAAGATCGTGCATGACGAGCTGATCCAGGTGCTGGCCGGCGAAGGCGATCCGGGCGCGCTCCGGATCGACAACGCGCCCGCGCCGATCCTGATGGTCGGCCTGCAGGGCGGCGGCAAGACCACCACCACCGCCAAGCTCGCCAAGCGGCTGAAGGAACGGCAGAACAAGAAGGTCCTGATGGCCTCGCTCGACGTGAACCGTCCCGCGGCCATGGAGCAGCTGCAGATCCTCGGCACCCAGATCGGTGTCGACACCCTGCCCATCGTCAAGGGCGAGGACCCCGTCACCATCGCCAGGCGCGCCAAGACCCAGGCGAGCCTCGGCGGCTACGATGTCTACATGCTCGACACCGCCGGACGGCTCTCGATCGACGAAGAGCTGATGGCCCAGGTCGAGGCTGTGCGCGATGTCGCCAACCCGCGCGAGACGCTTCTGGTCGTTGACGGCCTGACCGGCCAGGACGCGGTCAACACCGCGCAGAATTTCGACGACCGGATCGGCATCACCGGCGTGGTGCTGACACGGATGGACGGCGACGGCCGCGGCGGCGCGGCGCTTTCGATGCGCGCGGTGACCGGCAAGCCGATCAAGTTCGTCGGCCTGGGCGAGAAGATGGACGCGCTCGAGACCTTCGAGCCTGACCGCGTCGCGGGCCGCATCCTCGGCATGGGCGACATCGTCGCGCTCGTGGAAAAGGCCCAGGCCACGCTCGAGGCCGAGCAGGCCGAGCGCATGATGAAGCGCTTCCAGAAGGGTCAGTTCAACATGAACGACCTGCGCATGCAGCTCGAGCAGATGCTCAAGATGGGCGGCATGGAAGGCATGATGTCGATGATGCCCGGCGCCCAGAAGATGGCCAAGCAGATGGAAGGCTCGGGCATCGACGACCGGCTCCTGCGCCAGCAGATCGCGCTGATCAACTCGATGACCAAGAAAGAGCGCGCCAACCCGCAAATCCTCCAGGCCAGCCGCAAGAAGCGCATCGCCGCCGGTGCGGGCATGGAGGTCTCCGAGCTGAACAAGCTTCTCAAGATGCAGCGCCAGATGGGCGACATGATGAAGAAGCTCGGCAAGATGGGCAAAGGCGGCATGCTGAAACAGGCCATGAAGGGCATGTTCGGCAAGGGCGGCCCGAACCCCGAAGACCTGCAGAACATGGATCCGAAGCAGATCGAGGCGGCCGCCAAGGCCATGGGCAACCGCCTGCCCGGCGGCATGGGCGGCATGCCCGGCCTCGGTGGCGGCGGCGCCCTGCCCCCGGGCCTGTCGGGCTTCGGCAAGAAGAAGTGACATGACGGCCGCGCGCGCATATCCCGCGATTCTCCCCGGCGCGTCCCGCGCCGCGGAGCG